>JBBSCX010000255.1:0-5654 GCA_038249905.1 Burkholderiales bacterium | reverse complement strand
TGGTCGAGGAGGCCAAGGTCGCGCCCTCCGTCAACGCCTGGCAATACAGTGGCGAGCTCGCCGGTCGCTGGGACATCAGCGTCAGGGCATTTGACGGCACCCCTCTGGACATGGTGCACGCTGCCGTTGAGCGTGCTTTCGCTCAATTCGAGCGGGATGGCATTCAGCAAGAAGAACTGGCCCGGATCAAGGCGCGATACGAGAGCAGCTTCTATTCGGGTGTGTCCTCGGTCATCGGCAAGGCGTTCCAGCTGGCGCAGTACAACATCTTCGCCGGCAACCCGGGTTTTGCCGCCGAGGACCTGCGACGCACGCTCGCCGTCACGGCCGACGATGTGGTGCGGGTCTACAAGCAGTACATCAAGGGCCGGCACCATGTGACCACGAGTTTCGTGCCGCGTGAAGAAGCCCGCCTCGCGCTGGCCGGCTCATCGACCGCCGAGGTGGTCGTGGAACCCATCGTTGCGGGCGCCGAAGCCGAGATCGGGAAGATCGTGCGCGGTGAGCGGCGCACGGCTTCTGCCATCGACCGCTCGGCAGAGCCGCCGTTCGGCAGGTCGCCGTCGCTCAAGGCGCCGGCCGTCTGGCGCGCGGCGCTGTCGAACGGCCTGCCCGTGCTGGGCATCGAGGACCGCGAAGTCCCGCTGGTGCAGTTCGAGTTGCGGCTGCGTGGCGGGGCCCTGCTCGACCCCAAGGATCGTGGTGGTGTCGCAAACCTGCTCGCCGAAAGCATGACCGCAGGCACCGCCAGGCGCACGCCGGCAGAGTTGGAAAAGGCCATCGATCTGCTCGGGGCCCGCATCAAGGTAAGCGCCGACCGGCAGACCTTCTCGATCAGTGGCACCGCGCTGGCACGTCACTTCGATGCCACGATGGCGCTGGTGCAGGAGATGCTGCTGGAGCCGCGTTTCGATCAGACCGAGTTCAAGCTCGCGCAACAGCGCATCGCCAACCGACTGCAGCAAGATGCTTCGAGCCCGATTGCGGTGGCAGACGACGCGTTCCAGCGCCTGCTGTACCAGGGTCATGTTCTGGCCGAGAGCCCGCTGGGCAGCGCCGAGACCATTCAGACGATCACGGTGGCCGATCTCCAGCGCTACCACGCGACGGCGCTCAAGCCGTCCTTGGCGGCGCTGCACGTATCGGGGGCGGTCGCGCGCGCGCAGGTGGTGGCTGCATTCGCTCGCATTGCTGCGTCCTGGACGGGCGAGGCGCAGCCGCTGCCGCCGCCGCCTGTCTGGTCGCCGGACCGCGCCGGCCTGTACTTCGTGGACGTGCCCAACGCCAGCCAGTCTGTGCTGCGCATCGGGTATCCCGCGCTGGCCGAGGTGGATGCGGCGTTCTATCCGGCCACGGTGATGAACTTTCGGTTCGGCGGTGGCGGCTTTGCGTCGGAGCTGACCCAGGTGCTGCGAGAGTCGCGTGGCTACACCTACGTCATCGACTCCAGTTTCAGCGGCACTGACATTGCAGGGCCGTTTCAGATCCAGTCGTCGGTGCGGGCGAACGTCACCTTCGAGGCGCTGCGCGAGATCAAGCGCATCGTGGAGGGTTACGGACCGGCTTTCAACGCCGCCGACCTCGATGCCACCCGGAGCTTCCTGTTGCGGTCCAACGCCATGGCTTTCGAGACCGGTGAAGCCAAGCTAGGCATTCTGGGTGCGATGAGCCGTTACGGCTTCCCGGCCAATTACGTCCTGCAACGTGAGCAGGTGGTCAGGGACATCGACATCGTGCGGATTCAATCACTTGCCAGCCGCTACCTCGATCCGGCACGCATGGTGTGGCTGGTGGTGGGCGACGCCAAGACGCAGTTGCCCAGACTGCGGACGCTCGGACTGGGAGAGCCGGTCCTTGTGGACCGCACTGGCCGCCGGCTGCCGCAAGCCGTACAAGAGCGGGGCGCGAGCCAGGCCCGTCCCTGAATCGGGGTGGCGCCGCCACCGCCCCGGTCACCGCGAAACGTGGACTAGAATCGGGGCATGACAAACGTCCATTTCGATGCCAGCCCGGGCTACGCAGGCCACGCCGGCCTGGCCCAGCGTCTGGCGGGCCTGTTCAGCCGCTCGGCCGCGATGGGACTGCTCAGCGACGGCGATGTCACTGCACTGTCGGCGCTCAGCGTGCGTGGCCTGGTGGCCGACCTGCAGCAGCATGGTCTGGCCGGCAGCGCCGGCATCGGTCTGGCGCCGCTGATGCGCGACAACCCACTCGCCTGGGATCAGGCCACCGAACGCCTGCTGGAAGCGCGCCTGGACCAATTGGCGCAGGTGCTGGAAGACTCGCCGAACCCGGCCACCGAATGGCCGAGCATGCGCGAGGTGTTCGGCGACGACATGCTGGCCGCAATGCTGGACATCAGCGCCTCTTCGCTGCGGCGTTATGCCAGTGCTGAGCGCAGCACGCCCGACGCCACCGCCGCGCGGCTGCACTGGCTGGCGATGGTCGTCAGCGACCTGGCCGGCGGCTACAACCCGCTGGGCATGCGGCGCTGGTTCGAACGCCCGCGCGCGCAGTTGGACGGCCACAGCCCGCGCGCCTTGCTCGGCATCGGCTGGCGGCCCGACGACGCCGCCGCGCAACGCGTGCGGGCGCTGGCCGCCACCCTGAGCGGCGCGCAGCCGCTGGCGGTGTAGCGCGCGGCCATGCCGCTGGCCTTCCGCCACTGCGACCCGCGGTTTCCGTTTCTCTGGCAGACCGCCGTACAGCCGGCCGCGCGCTGGCATGACGCCGGTGAAGGCCCGGCCAATTACTTTTCAGACACGCCCACCGGCGCCTGGGCCGAGTTCCTGCGCCACGAAGGCATCACCGATGTCGCCGACCTGGCCGGTGTACGGCGCTCGCTGTGGGCGGTGCAACTGCCGGATGTGCCGTTTGACGGAGTCGCGCGCCCGGCCCTGCCCGATGCCGTGCTGTTCGGCAACGAAAGCAGCTACGCCACCTGCCAGGCCGCGGCGCGCGTGGCACGTTCCCTTGGCCGGGTCTGGCTGACGGCGCCCGGCGCGGCCCTGCTGCCCGGGCAAGCCCGTGGCTGGACCGCCGCGCCGGCAGTGGACCGCGAGCCAGCGCCGCGTGACGGCCAAGTCTGGGTGTACTTCGGCCCTTGCCCGTTCGTGGGCTGGCCGGTGGTGGAAGCCGGCAGCCCGCCCGCGGCGGTGGTGCCGCTGGTCAGGTCCTTGTGATGCCGCGTGTGGCCAGGCAGGGGTAAAGATTCAAGACCTGACCCCTCCCCCTTTGTGACCCCTCCCCCTTTGTGGCCAGGCAGGGGTAAAGGCTGGCGGCCTGACCTCGGCCCCGGACCTCCTCCCCGGACCCCCACCCCTCATCCAGGGGGTCCTGCAGGCCAGATCGAACAAACCCGCTTCGGCGCCGCCGACCGCGCTGCCATGCTGCCGACCGCGACGGCGAACACAACGAGGAACCCCGATGCCGAACAAGATTGCCGAAGTCCACACCCGGTCCGCCACCAGCCGCCTGCGGCACACATTGGCGGCGGCGGCATTGCTGGCTTGCAACGCGGCGGCGGTCGCCACGCCGCTGGACTTCACGTTGTTGAACGTCAATGCCGGCCTGCAGAGCCGACTGGCACTCACGGCCACGGCCACCCTGGCCGGCACGCCGCTCGTCGCCAACCCGCAGTTCGCACCCGGTGGCGTCAACGGCGCCGGCAGCCAGAGCACGCTTTACAACGACACGGGCAACGGCAGCCGGCTGGCGGCGGATGTGACGCAGCAGTCGATCCATTTGCTGGACAGCCAAGGCGCGATCGCGCGCAACGCCGTCGGCTCCTTTGGCACCAACCTGGGCATCGGTCCGGGCGTCGGCGGCGTCAGCGGCACGGCGCCCGCCAACTACGGCGTGGTCTTCTCGTCGGCGCAGAACATCGCCATCCCGCCCATCGACCTCACGCCCTTCGGCGTGCCGCTGACGCTGAACCTGGGCACGCTGAGCTCGATCGACGCCCGGGTGGCGCTGCGCGGCGTGGTCGTGGACGTGCTCAGCAGCGCGCCGATCCCGCTGTCGGCCTACAGCCCGGTGCCGAACCAGAGTTTCGACGCCGCGCTGTTGCAGATCGGCATCAGCGGCACGGCCGACCTGCTGCTGGGCGCCACCGCGCGCCAGGCCACCCTCGGCGACTACTTCGCTGCCGGGCTGGCGCTGACGGGCCTGCAGACGGCGCTGGCCGGCCAGGGCGTGGCGCTGACGATCGTCAACAACGGCTTCATGCAGCGCAGCTACACCATCGGCTTCGGCCAGAGCACCGAATTGCCAGCGACGCTGGCCAGCAACAACGACGCCAGCTTCGGCACCCTGGCGCAGGTCGGCGGCAACCTGCGGCTGAGCGTGCCGGTCAACTTCGACCTGCTGACCAGCACGCCGCTGGACTTCCTGTTCAGCGCCCAGTACGGGCTGTCGGGCACGCTCGTCGGGCAGGTGCCCTTCGCCGTGGTCGAGGTGCCCGAACCCGGCACCTGGCTGCTTTGGATGGCCGGGCTGGCGCTGCTGGGCGGCACGGCCCGGCGCGCACGCGCGGGCTGAGCAGGCGCCAGGCGGTTTCCCCCGCTCAGCGCACGCCGGCCGCGGGCCAGGCCTGCACCCGCGGCAGCAACCGCCGCGCCCGGGAAGAAAGCGGTCGCGGTTGTCGATCTCGAACTGCGTGTCCAGCAGGCGCAGCCGGCCGCTGGCCGAGATCACGCCGAGCGCAGGCTCGCGGGCAGCGTGATGCGGAAGTCGCCGCCCCCGCCCCCGCCCCCGCCCCCGCCCCCGCTGCCACCCCCAACACCCCCGCAGGCGGCAAGCAGCACAAGGCCCAGGCCGGCAGGCGCCAGCTTCAAGAGTTGATAAGGCGTTGCAAGTGGGCGGCGAGGCTGGACATGGGAATCCTGGCGGCACCGGGTGCAGAGGGTGCGGACGGCACCGCGGAGAAAGAGGCTTTGCGCCCCGGCGCTGGCCGGGGGCGGCGCAGTGCAGCGACCGCTTGCGACGTATCGTGGCCCCGGAAACGGGGGTGTCCCGGCACCCCGGTGCGGTCAGCGCGCCGCGCCTTCGGCCAGCGCCCCATCCAGCGCAATGTCCAGCGCAATGAAGCTGTCCACCTCGACCGTGAACTCGCCCGGTGTGCAGGGCTCCATCGCTGCGCCCGGCCCGTATTCGTCCGCTCGGCGCACGTAGCCGGTCTGCAACCCGCAGCGCGCCGCCGCGCGCAGGTCGGACGGGTGCGCGGCCACCAGCATCACCTGCGTGGGCGGCAGGTCCAGCAGCCGGCAGGCGCCGAGATAGGCCTCGGGGTCGGGCTTGTAATGGCCGAACAGTTCGGCGCTGAAGATCGCATCCCAGGGCAGGGCGGCATGGCGTGCCATCGCCAGCAGCAGCGAAACATTGCCGTTGGACAGGGTGGCCACCGGGCAGCGGCGCTTCAGCCGGTGCAGGCCGTCCAGCACGTCGGGCCAGGGGCGCAAGCGGTGCCAGGCGCGGTTCAGGGCGTCGGCGGCGGCGTCATCGAGCGTGATGCCGTGGCGGGCCAGCAACCCCTCGAGGATGCGGCGGTGCAGGCCGTCGATGTTGGTCCACGGCAGCAAGCCGCTGCGCACCTGCTGCATCGCCGGCTGGTAGCCGGCGCGCCAGTCGCTGGCGAAGGCAGCGGCATCCAGCGG
>JBBSCX010000254.1:0-5674 GCA_038249905.1 Burkholderiales bacterium | reverse complement strand
TGGCGGCCTGCGTCACCTCGCCGCCTGCCGCGACCCAGGCGGCCATGCCGCCGTCCAGCAGCCGCAGACCGGCGGCGGGCAGGCCGTGGTGCACGAGGTCCCAGAACAGCCGCGCCGCCTGCCAGGTACCACCGGCGTCGACGATGACGATGACATCGCCCTCGTTCACGCCCCAGTCGCGCAGACGCTGCTGGACCCGCGCCGACGGCAGGTCGGCGGCGCCGAGGGTCATGAAGTCGGCCGGCACCGCACCGGTGATGTGTTGCTGCCGATGCTGCGGCGGCGGTGAGGCATCGACGATGTGCAGGCCGGGTTGCGCCCGGTGGCGCTGCAGCCAGGCGGCGCTGACCAGCGGGCCGGCGTCTGCGCTGGCGGCACTGGCGGCACTGGCGGTGGCGGCATGGGCCGGACCCGCCGCCGCCAGCAGCCCGCACAGGGCTCCCAGGGACAGCGCACACCGCAGCGCTTGCAGGGCGCGTGCGAAGAACTTGGACAAGATGGGGTGGTGCATGGGGTGGTGAATGTGGTGGTTCGAGTGGTGGCGCAAGTGGGTCACGCTAAGTCCCGCCTGCGGCCGCAATGCGCGGCATGCGACGAAGCACGGTATGGCCGGGCCGGGATGCAGCCGGTGCTTGCGTGAGCGCTGGCATCAGCGCTGGCATCCACGCGGGCATCACCTCTGAAATCACCGCGGCATCCCCGCTGGCTAAACTCTCGCCCCCCATGGCCGGCATCCACATCACCGACATTGAAGCCGCCATCAACTGGTGGCGCGAGCGTTCGCCCTCGCCCGACGGCATCACCGCCTGTGCCGAGGTGCGTGCGCTGGCCGAGGTCTATGCGCTGATGGTCTATTACCGCGAGCCGCTGTGCGACGAAGCCAGCATGCCGAACAAGGCGCAGGCCGCGTGGCTGGCCTGGTACGCCAGCACGCCAGACGCGCCCTGCATCGCCATCTGCTCGACCAGCCAGGGCGACGAGATGTGCAAGGGCTGCGGCCGCAGTTTCGACGAGGTGCAGCACTGGCCGGCGCTGAGCCCCGGCGAGAAGCGCGCCGTGTGGCGGCGCATCACGCAGGAAGGCACGGCCTGGCGCTTCAACCGCTATGCCGAGCGCGCGCGCGAATCCAAGGGCATCGACCACCCCGACGCCAGCAGCTTCGGCGCCCGCGCATGACGCCGGCGCCGCCTGCGTCATCGGCGCTGCCGCCGTCCCCGGCACATCCCGTGCCCGAGACGCAGCGCGGCAACCTGGCCGCCAACCTGCGCCGCATTGCGCCACTGGCCTGGCCAGTCTTCATCGGCCAGGTGTCGGTGCTGGCCTTCACCACCGTCGACACCGTGCTGGTGGCACGCCATGCCGCGGTCGACCTCGCCGCGCTGGCGGTGGGTGCGGCGGCCTACATCACCATCTTCATCGGCCTGATGGGGGTGTTGCTGGCCATCAGCCCCATCGTCGGCCAATTGTTCGGCGCGGGCAGATTGCAGGACGCCGGCCGCCAGGTGCACCAGTCGCTGTGGATCGTGGCCGCGCTGTCGGTGCTGGGCTGCACCCTGCTGGCCTTTCCGGCCCCCTTCCTGGCGCTGGCCCGCGCCAGCCCCGAAGTCGCCGCCGGTGTGCGCGGCTACCTGTGGGCGCTGGCCCTGTCGCTGCCGGCGGCGCTGCTGTTCACGGTCTATCGCGGCTTCAACACCGCCGTGTCGCGGCCGCGGGTGGTGATGCTGCTGCAGCTGGGCGGGCTGGCGGTGAAGGTGCCGCTGTCGTGGCTGCTGGTCACCGGCGTGCCAACGCTGGGCATCAGCCCGCTCGGCGTGGTGGGCTGCGGCATCGCCACCTGCATTGCGATGTGGGCCCAATTGCTCGTGGCCCTGCTGGTGATCGGGCGCGACCCCTTCTACCGCCCCTTCCACATCCTGGGCCGGCGGCTGGATGCGCCGTGCTGGCCTGACATCAAGGCCTTCCTGCGGCTGGGTGTGCCCATCGGCGCGTCCATCATGGTCGAGGTCACCGGCTTCGCCTTCCTGGCGCTGTTCATCGCCCGGCTGGGCACCACGGCCGTGGCCGGGCACCAGCTTGTCGTGAACCTGGTGTCGTTGATGTTCATGATGCCGCTGGCCATCGCCAGCGCCACCAGCACCTTGGTGGCGCAGCGGGTGGGCGCCGACGACCCGCTGGACGCGCGCCGCCTGGCCTGGCACGGGCTGTGGATAGGCACGGGCGTGGCCTTGCTGATGGGCAGCAGCATCTACCTGACGCGCGAGAGCGTGCTGGGCCTGTACACCGACAACGCCTTGATCCTCGCCGCGGCGCTGCCTTTGCTGAGCTGGGTGGTGGTGTTCCACGTCGCCGACGCGGCCCAGACGGTGGCCGCCTTCGTGTTGCGGGCTTACAAGATCGCCGTCGTGCCGATGCTGATCTACGTCGGCGCGCTGTGGGGCGTGGGCCTGGGCGGTGGCTATGTGCTGGCCTTCGACGTGACCGGTGGCGTGCCGGCGGCGATGCAGGGTGCGCGCGGCTTCTGGATCGCATCGACCGTGGGCTTGATCCTGGCCGGCACCGCGCTCAGCGCCGTTTTGCTGTTCGTGCTGCGGCGGCAGGGGCCGCCGCGACCTCCGCGTGTCGGTCGGACGCGGGAACCGACCCAGGCCGGAGCGGTCCCCAAGCCGGCAGGCTGATGGCTCAGCAACTGTCGGCGGGCTGATGACTACACATCAACCGGCAAACTGAGCACGAAGCAGCTGCCGCCGCCCTCACGCGGCTCGCAGCGCACACTGCCGCCGTGGCGTTCGGCGATCTGCCGTACCAGCGACAGGCCCAGGCCGACACCACCTTCACGCTCGGCATGGCCGGGCAGGCGGAAGAAGGGTTCGAAGATGCGCTCGCGCCAGGCCTCGGGCACACCGGGGCCGCGGTCGCAGACCCGCACCTCGATGCCAGTGCCGCGGCCCGCGCCTCGGCCCGCGCCTTGGCCCGAACCGGTGCCGCCGGACGCGCGCGGCGGCGACGCTGCGCCCGGCCCTGGCACACGCTGCACCGTGGCCTCGATCGGCGTGCCGCCATAACGTTGCGCGTTCTCGAGCAGATTGCGCAGGGCACGGCGCAGCAGGCGCTCGTCGCCGAGCACGGCCAAGTCCTCGCCCCCGGCGCTGGCGCCGACCCGCGCCGCCTCTTCCGCCACCACGGCCAGCAGTTCGATGCGGTCGCGGCGTTCCAGCGCCGTGCTGGCACCGAGCCGGCTGGCCAGCAATACCTCCTCGACCAGGGCGTCGAGCTCGGCCATGTCGGTCGCGATTTCGCGCTTCAGCGCCGCGCGCGCCTCGGCCTGTTCGGCGGGCGTCTCGTCCAGCATCGCCAGCGCCATCTTCAGCCGCGCCAGCGGCGAACGCAGTTCATGGCTGGCGTTGGCCAGCAAGCTCTGGTGCGAACGCAGCAGCGCCTCGATGCGGGTGGCGGCGTGGTTGAAGCTGGCGCCCAGGGCGGCCACCTCGTCGCGACCGTCCTCGGGCACGCGCTGGTGCAGCGCGCCGGCACCGAAGGCCTCGACCCCGCGCTGCAGGGTTTCCAGCCGCCGCGTCAGGCGCCGCACCACCGGGTAGGCGCCGGCCGCCACGCCCAGGAAGAGCAGGCCCAGCAGCAGCACCAGGCCCAAGCCGTCAGGCACGCCAGGCAAGCCGGGCAACCATGGCGTGGACCAAGCGGCGGAACGCGGGCCGCGCTGGCCCGCAGCACCGGTGTCGCCGGTGTCGCCGTTGTCGCTTTCGCGGACGCCTTCGGCCCGCGGCCCCATCCGGCCCGGCGGCCCCATGCGCCGCAGCCCCGGCCGCGGCACCCACAGCGTGCGCCCGTCGTCGAGCACGATCGCCAGCCGGCGCGCCACGGTGCCGGGCCGCTCCAGCTCACGCCGCAGCCAGCCCTCGGAGGCGCCGATGCGCTGGCCCTGGGCATCGTCCAGTGCCATCGGCACGCGCAGGCGCTGGCTCCATTCGCGCAATGCCGCCTCCTGCACCGCGGGCGGCGCATCGGCGGCCGGCAAAGCGCGCTGCAGCAGGTCGGCCCACGCGGCCATGCGTTCTTGCACCGCGCTGTCGGCGCGCTGGCGCTGGGCCTCCAGATGGCGCTGCACCAGCGCGCCCGAGACCAGCGCAAACAAGGCCAGCACCGCGACCACGGTGAGCCAGATGCGGACGTAGAGTGAACGCATGTGCGGTCGTCGCTCTGGACGGCGGGTCTTCGTCGACCTTCAGCGGCTGCGCGCAGGCGCGACCATCAGGCGGTCGACTCGTCGGCGTCCTGCTTGCGAGCGAACACGTAACCCGCGCCGCGCACCGTCAGCACGCGCCGCGGGTTCTTTGGGTCGTCCTCGATCACGGCGCGGATGCGTGAAATGTGCACGTCGATGCTGCGGTCGAAAGCCTCCAGCGGGTGGCCCTTCAGCGCATCCATGATCTGGTCGCGGCTCAGCACCCGGCCCGGGCTCTTGGCCAGCACCGTCAGCAGTTCCAGCTGGTGGCCCGTCAGGTCGCAGGGCACACCGTCCAGCCGCGCCTGGCGCGCACCCAGGTCGATCTCCAGGCGGCCGAAGACCAGCGTGTCGTCGTCCTGCGGTTCGGGCGTGGCGCGGCGCAGCAGAGCCTTGACGCGCGCCAGCAGTTCGCGCGGCTCGAAGGGCTTGGGCAGGTAGTCGTCAGCGCCCAGTTCCAGGCCCAGGATGCGGTCCAGGGGCTCGCCGCGTGCCGTCAGCATCAAGAGCGGCAGGCGGCGTGTGCGCGGCTGGGCCCGCAGTTCACGCGTGAAGGCCAGGCCGTCGCCGTCGGGCAGCATCAGGTCCAGCAGCAGCGCGTCGAACACGCCGTGCGCCAGCTGATGCCGGCCGCCGGCCAGCGTTCCCGCGGTGTCGACCTCGAAACCGTTGCGGCGCAGGTAGTCGCCCACCATCGCCGTCAAGCGGTCGTCGTCGTCAACGAGCAGCAGGCGCTGGGTCACGGACGGGCCGGCGCACCGGTCAGCGGCTGCCGCGGTCCAGCGATTCGCGCTCGCTGCGGTGGCGCTGCATCTGCGAACGGCGCTGCTCCATCATCTGCGTCAGCTGCTGACGCTGCTCGGGCGACAGCACCCGTGCCATGTCCAGTTGCGCCTGCAGCATGCGCTTGCTGACGGCCTCGTGCTGCGCCATCTTCTGCTGCCGCAGCGTCTCGGCCGCGCGGGCGTCGATGTTGGGTTGCGCCATCAGCGCGCGCTGCTGCTCATGCAGCGACTTGCCGGCCTCGTGCTGGGCCTTCAGGTCGCTGCGCGTGGCCTCGGCGATCTGGCGGATCTGCGCCTTCTGCTCGGCCGTGGCGCCCGCACGGTCCAGCGCCCGCTCCAGGTGCTTGCCGCCCATCATGCCCATGCCGCCGTCGGCGCCGCCGCCGTGCATGCCGGCGTGCATCTCGCCATGAGCTTGCCGCCCGCCCGGGCTGGCGACAGCGGGTGCGCTGAGACTCAGCGTGAGCACCGTGGCGGCAGCGGCAACAGCCGCGACGGTGGCGCCCAAGGTCTGCATGCGGCGCAGGCTGGGCAGGTGGGCAGAGGTCTGAACAGTGGTGCGGGACATGGTGTGTGCTCCTGGCGAATCGGGATTCAGGGGTTCATCGACGCCTTGCATCGTGCGGACCCCCGGTATCGGGACTGTGCG
>JBBSCX010000253.1:0-5684 GCA_038249905.1 Burkholderiales bacterium | reverse complement strand
CTGCGGCAGGCGGTCGCGCTGGTCCATGGCACCGATCAGCGCGCGCAGCGGCATCAGCATGGCGCTCACCGCGGGCGGCAGCACGGGGCACACGCCCATGTCGGCGACGTAACGCGACTTGCGCTCGTGGAAGCCGACCAGCACCGTGCCCTTCTTGACCACATGCCGGACTGAAAGCCGGGCGCGCCAGCGGTAGCCCCAGGCCGGGCCTTCGATCGGGCGCAGCACGATGTCGGGCTTGACCTTGGCCAGGTGCCACAGGTTGTCCTCCAGCACACGCTGCTTCACCGCCACCTGGGCGGCGGGGTGCAGATGCTGCATCTTGCAGCCGCCGCAGGCACCGGCGTGCAGGCCGAAGTGCGGACAGCCCGGGCGCACACGCTGTGGGCTTTCGCGCGCGATGGCCGAGACCTGGCCCTGTTCCCACTGGTTCTTCTTGCGCGATATGCCGGCCTGCACCCGTTCGCCCGGCAGCGCGCCCTCGATGAAGACGACGCGCCCGGCACCTTCGCCCTCGCGCCGGTGTGCGATGCCCTGGGCTTCGAGGTCCAACGACTCGACCTCCAGCCATTCATGCCCGCCGCTCATGGCGCGGGCCTCTGCCCGCGCGCGGCGATGGTCCGCCGGGCAGTCAACGCGGCGGCAGCAGTTTGGACGGGTCCACGGGCCGGCCGCGGCGGCGCAATTCGAAGTGCAACTGCACCTGCTCGGCGTCGGAGTTGCCCATCTCGGCAATGCGCTGGCCGCGGCGCACGGCATCGTCGTCCTTCACCAGCACGCGCTGGTTGTGCGCATAGGCCGTGATGTAGGTGCCGTTGTGCTGCACGATGACCAGGTTGCCGTAGCCACGCAGGCCCGACCCGGCGTAGATGACGCGGCCATCGGCCGCCGCCAGCACGGGGTCGCCGGCCTTGCCGGTGATGGTCAGCCCGTTGGTCAGACCGTTGCTGCGCGCGGCGCCAAAGCCGGCCACGACGTTGCCACCGGACGGCCAAGCCCAGACCAGGTCTTCGTCGGGCTCGCGCGGCGGGGCCGCCGCGGGTACCGCGCCCGGGGCGGCAGCCGATGCCGCCGGTGCCGCCGGTACCGCGGAGGACGCTGTGGCCGCCGCTGGCGCGGAGGCCCCTGTGCCGGAGACGCCCGGCGCCGACGAGGTCACCGTGCCCGGCGCCGCAGCCGGGGTACCGGCCATTGGCACGCTGCCGTCAAGCGGACGCGAATCCACACGGCCCGGCGGTGCGACCGGGCGCACGCTGGCGACGCCGGTTTCGCTGGGCGGTGGCACCACGCGCAGCACCTGCCCGACCTCGATCACGTTCGGGTTGTCCAGTCCGTTCCAGCGCGCGATCTCGCGCCAGCTGTAGCCGGCGTCCAGGCCGATGCGGATCAAGGTATCGCCGGGCTTGACGGTGTAAAAGCCCAGGCGACTGGCGGCGTCGGTGCCTGTCACCGGCGGCGGCTTGACCGCCGCGGCCGAAGGCGTGGCGGGCGCGGCGGGCGCCTCGGCGCCGGGACGGCCGGGCACACGGCGATCTTCCACCGGCGCGCGGTGGGTGGGGCTTGCACAACCCGCTATCGACAGCACTGCGGCAGCCAACCACACCATGACACCGCGACGGAACAGCACCCCGGACTCGACACTCATGCGCTTGCTTGACTCCAACCGGGCGGCGCCCTCGCCGGTGGCGAGGAACTTGTCAGCCCAGCCCGGATTTTAGGGGGACGAAATGCACAGGGTCGTGCCAGGTCCGGTGCAGGCCGTCGGGGCGCCGGTCCACCACCAGCAGCGCCTGTCCGCCGTGGGGTCCGCCAGCGGGACCGCCATGCCTCGGGTCATGCACCGGCGCCACCAGCCGGCCACCTTCGGCCAACTGCGCCAACCAGGCCTCGGGCAGGCTCTCGCCACCGGCTGCGGCGACGATGGCGTCGTAGGGCGCCCGCGGCGCGTACCCCAGGCGGCCGTCGCCATGCAACAGGCGCAGTTCACGCAACTGTTCGAATGGCAAGGCATCCAGATTGCGCCGGGCGCGTTCGTGCAAGGGTTGCAAGCGCTCGATGGACACCACCGACCGGGACAGCGCCATCAAGACTGCGGCCTGGTAACCGCAGCCGCTGCCGATCTCCAGCACCCGCCCCAGATGGCCCCGCCGTCGCACCGCGGGGGTGTCGAACAGCAGCGAAATCATGCGGGCCACGACCGAGGGCTTGGAGATCGTCTGCCCCAGTCCGATGGGCAGGCTGGTGTCTTCATAGGACTGACCCGCGAGCGCACTGTCGACAAAGGCATGGCGGGGCACCTGGGCCAGTGCCAGCAGCACGGGTTCCGCATAGCCGCCCTGCGCGCGCAGGCGCTGCACCATGCGCGTGCGCACCGAGGCCGAATCCAACCCCAGCCCAGCGGGTGGACGGCGTCGCGCGGCGTCGGTGGCGGCGTGGTGCAAGGGGCCTTGCGGCCGCAGCAGCCCGGCGGCCGGCGCGGTGCCGCGTGCGGCAGGCACGGCGGGCTTCTTGCCGGGCAGTCGTTCCAGACCGAGCGGAAACCGCCGCCTCACACCACTCGGTGGGTCGAAGGTCTCCTTGGGTGGATCGTCGGGCGGATCAGCGCGGCGCGTCGGCATGGTCGGCAAGTTCGCAGGACACGCGCCCTGCGCCGGGCTCAGGCAGCGCCGCCGGCCAGCGCCGCAGCCCAGTGGCCGCGCCGCGCGTGGTCGGTCAGGTCCACCTGCAGCGGCGTGATCGAGACCGCGCCTTGGGCGACAGCATGGAAGTCGGTGCCCTCGCCGGCTTCGCGCGCATTGCCGGCAGGGCCGATCCAGTAGATCGGCTCGCCGCGGGGGTTGGTCTGGCGGATCACCGGCTCGCTGGCATGACGACGACCCAGGCGTGTGATCTGGCGCGGGAGCTGCGCCGCATCGGCGCGGTTCGGGATGTTGACGCTGAGCAGGAACGGCGTCTCGCCCGCGCGCGGCAGCGGTCCCAGGGCCAGCACCTGCTCGACGATGCTGCGCGCCGTGGCGGCGGCAGAGTCCAGGTGGGCCCACCCCTTCTCGGCCTGCGAAAACGCGATCGCCGGCACGCCGAAGAGATAGCCCTCCATTGCGGCTGCGACGGTACCGGAGTACAGCGTGTCGTCGCCCATGTTGGCGCCGTTGTTGATGCCCGAGAGCACAAGGTCCGGCCGCGGCAGCAGCCCGGTCAGCGCCACGTGCACGCAGTCCGAGGGCGTGCCGTTGACGACATGGAAGCCGCGCACATGCTCGCCGCGGGCCTCGAACACCGACAGCGGGCGGCTCAGCGTCAGGGCGTTGGAGGTGCCACTGGCGTTCTGCTCTGGCGCGATGACGTCGATCGTGCCCAGGCCCTGGCAGGCCTGCACCAGGGCGGCAATGCCGGGGGCGAGATAACCGTCGTCGTTGGCGATGAGGATGCGCATGAGGGCAGTGTAAGCAGTGGTGCGTCCGTGTCGACGCCGCGTATCAACGTGGGGTGCCGAAAACACAAAGGCCCCGGCGAATGCCGAGGCCTTGATGGCAGGTCTGGTGCCCGAGACCGGATTCGAACTGGTGACCTTCGCATTACGAATGCGCTGCTCTACCAACTGAGCTACACGGGCTTGATGCCACCGGGCCAGGCCCGTTGACAACGGCGCGAAGTTTAGCATCGGCCTTCCACCTGTCCTGAGCTGCCCTGACCGGGCCACATGCCGTGACCCGCAAGAATTCACGCCGCCGCTGGCAGGCGCTGCTGCTGTCGATGATGCTGGTCAGCTGCGTCGTCGCCTTCGACCCCGCGCCGAGCCCGGTGGGGGTGGCCCATGGCGACAAACTGCAGCACCTGGTGGCCTTTGCCGCGCTCGGCCTCGTCGCGCGGCTGGCATTGCAGCGGGCGCCCGTGGCCGGCCTGGCGATGCTGGGCTTCGGCATCTTCATCGAGGCGGTGCAGCACTTCATCCCCACCCGCAGCGCCAGTCTGGGCGACGTCGTGGCCGATGCCGCCGGGGTGGTGCTGGGGCTGTTGCTGGCGCGCGCCTTGGGCCCGCGGGATGCGGCTGCGGGGCCCGAAGAAAAGTCTTCGCCCTAGCTCGGGCAGGCTCGCCCCATGAGCCATCACCCACCCACACTGCTTTCCAGAGCCCGGGCTTTTCCCGGTGCCCCGTGGAGAGCAGCATGGACCAGGCGACCTTCGACTTCAGCACCCTGTCACGCACGGCGCGGCAGGCCACGGCCGCAGACGCGACGGCCTTCGAGATCGGCTGGGACCATGCCCAGCGCGGGCTGGTACCGCCGCCTGGCTGGCTGCTGCCGGGCTCGCCCGTGGCGCAGGGCTGGAGCGCCGGCCGCGCGGTGTTCGGCGCGCGCACGCTGACGTCGACCTCGGCGGCACGCCAGTGGCTGGCATTGCGGCTGCAAGCCTGGCGCGAGGGTGTGGCCTTCGAGACCCAGACGCTGACGCCGAATGTGCTGGCCCAGTTGCAGACCACCCACTGCCCCGTGCGCCGGATGCCGCTGGGCGGTGCGCCTGCTGCGCCCGATGCGCCGGCCTGGCTGCGCCTGGACCCGCGCGGAGGCTACGCTGCCGGACATCTGGTGATGCTGAGCCGCGCCACCGCCGCCGTCGCTGGTCTGCACCAGGGTATGGATGCACTGGCCTGCGTGCGGCAGGCGTCGCAGCTCGAACCCGAAGCGATTGCCGATGGCCTCGACGCCGCAGCCTGGCTGCGCCTGGGCGTGCTGCGCTCCTTCGTCACGCCGCTGCCCTTTCACCAGGCGGCGGCATTGCCGATGGTCGTGCTTCCTCCCAACCGCGTGCGACTGCTGAACGCGGCGCAGGGCCTGCAGGCACTGGTGACGACGATCTTTGCGCGGCCGGGCTGGGCCGCGCGGGCTCGGCAGTGGGCCGACATGCTGCCGGCACACACATTGCGCCTGGACTTCAACCTCTTCGTCGGTGCGATGGCGCCGCGCGTGCTCGCGGCGGGGTTGGCGGGGGCAGCGGGCGTGGCGGGCGTGGCACGGGATGCCGCCGCGACGGCCGCCGGCCGCCTGCCCCGGGACTTGCGCCATGCGCTGGAGGACGCCTGGACGCACGAGCGCGTGCAGCGTCGCTGGCAACACTTTGTGCTCAGCCTGGGCGAATCCGCGACCCAGACGCTGCTGGACCGGGCGGCCGCCGCCGGCCTGGCTGGCGTGCGCACGATGTCGCACGAAGGCCCGCAGGCGACCGAAGGCTGGGGCCTGCCGGCCGCATCCGGCGGCGCGCTGCAGCGTGTGCTGGCGACTGCGCGATCCGCCGCGCCGGCAGATCTCACGGCTGCGGCGTCGCCCCGCGGACCGTTGCAGCCCGGCTGGCGGGCTGCGCCAGCGCGTCGGCGATACGACCGCCCTTCAGCCTGAGATGCGGCGGCCAGAAGCGCGGTGGCCTGAAATGCGGCGGCCTGAAGTGCCGCGCTGACGTGCGACGGCCTGGTGCACGACGGCTGGGCCTGCGGCCGCTCGCCAACGCCTGCGGCTCAGCATCGCGGCGGTGTCGCGGGGGTGAAGCTGTTCAGACTGGCCGGCCGGTTCAGCGTCAGCACAGGGACGGCGTCTTCGCTGCTCGCGAGGACGGTCGCTGGGCTCATCGTGTCCACCTGCGGTGTCGGCAAAGTCAGGCGCGGCCTTCGCCGTAGCGACGTTCCAGCCAGG
>JBBSCX010000252.1:0-5729 GCA_038249905.1 Burkholderiales bacterium | reverse complement strand
GTGCGGCGCCTGCTGGCCGAACCCGGGGCGCTGGCGCGTTGCCTGGGCGAGGTGCTGAGCGAACCCAAGCCGCAGGTATGGTTCCGTGCCGACGAGGTGCTCCCCGACGCGGCTGGCAGGGGCGTGATCGAGGCCACAGCTGGACACGGAGCGATCGCCGCGGTCGCCGCGGTCGCCGCGGTCGCCGCGGTCGCCGCCGTCGCAGACACACCCGGCGCCGTTGTGCTCGACCGCGCCACGCGCATGCTGCACGACGCGCAGCACATCTTCATCAATGGCGAGGCTTTCCTCGCGGCCGGCCGCGACGCGCGGCTGATGCGCCGCCTGGCCGACGCGCGCCAGCTGGATGCGCGCGAGACCGCCCGTCTGAGCGTTGGTGCCCGCGCGCTGCTGCACGCCTGGCGGCGTCAGGGCTGGTTGCACGCCGTGCGCGGTGAAGACGCAGGCGCCACGCCATGACCGAACCCGAGCCCGCACCCGAGCCCGCACCCGTTCCCCGCGCCGAGGGCATCGCGCCGCCCACGGTGGACAGCCGCAGCAGCTTCAGAGATGCCATCGTGTGGGGCGTGGCGCAGGCATTGCACACCGACGCGCGCCGCCTGCTCTGGGTCGACCCCGACTTCTCTGCCTGGCCGCTGGACGACCCGGCCCTGCACACGCTCTTGACCCGCTTCCTGCGCCGCCCGCAGCGCCGGCTGCAATGCCTGGCAGCGCATTTCGACGAGATGCCGCGGTGCCATCCTCGGTTCACGCGCTGGCGCCGCGACTGGTCTCACGTCGTGCAGCCGTTGGCCGCACCCGAAACGCAGGTCGACCGCCTGCCGACGCTGCTGCTGGACGACCGCGGCACGGTGGTGCGCCTGCTCGACCGCAGCCGCTGGCAGGGCCGCGCTGGCACCGACCCGCTCGATGCGCGTGGCGCGTGGCACGAGCTTGACGCTTTGCTGCAACAGTCCGGGCCGGCCTGGCCTGTGACTCTGCTCGGCACCTAGGGAAATTACCAAGCCGACATAGAATTCCGTGTTGTGCAGGCGGCAAGCAAGGCTTGGTGGCCGCCTGTCATCCGGCGTGTACCCGCGGCCACTGCGCGGCGGGCGCTGACGGACTCTCTTGGACACCAGGTCCACAAGATCGACGACCTTCCCGAACCCCCTAGGACCGACCCCATGAACAAGCCCCTGATCCTGTCTGCAATCCTTGCCGCCCTGGCCCTCGCCGCCTGCGGCAAGAAGGAAGAAGCCCCGATGCCGGCGCCCGCGCCCGTCGTGGCACCGGCGCCCGCGCCGATGGCCGATGCCGCTTCCGCCCCGGCTACCGAGGCTTCGGCCCCGGCCGCCTCTGCCGCGAACTGAAATCGCGGTGTCACGGGGGCCCGATCGGGGCCCCGTGCACAGGCAAAGAAGCCGCCCTCGGGCGGCTTCTTTGCTTTGCGGTGCGCCTCAGCGCGGCGCCGGGCTCTGCGCGGTTCGTCGGCGCAGTTCGGTCAGCGCAACTCGGTCAGCAACTGCGTCACGATGCGTTGCGCGTCCGGTCCCTTTTCCGGTTGGCCGGTCGACGTCTGTACCGCCAGCCGTGTCTTGCCGGCATCGGTCTTCAGTGCCACACGGTAGCGCACCGTGCCCGCGGGGCCACTGTCGCGGCTGAACAGGCGTTGCAAGAAGTTGGGCTCGTCCTGGCCCGATTTGGCAGGGTCGATGTAGCGGATGTAGTACAGGCCGCCGGCGCGGTCGCGGTCCTCGATGCTGAAGCCGCCCCGGTCCAGCGCCATGCCCACACGGCGCCAGGCGCGGTTGAAGTCCTCGTCCAGTTCCAGCGTCGCCGCGGGCTGGTCGGCCACCAGCCGCGCACGGGTCGGCGCCTCAGGTGCTGCCGCGACAGTGCCGCGCGCGGTCTGCAGCGCGGCGCTGGCCTGCGCCGGCTCGGCGGCAGGACCGCCCAGGCGCACCATCAGGCGGGCCAGAAACTCGGCTTCCAGAGAAGGGTCGCTGGGCCGCGGGCGCCAGACGGTGCTGTCGCGTTCCTTGTTGGCGTCGACTTCCTCTACCCCGCGATGGGCGATGTAGACCTCGCTGCCGCCGGTGGGGCTGCGTTCGACGCGGGTGCGGTACTGGTCGCGTTCGCCGGTATCGAAGACGCGGCCCAGCGCCGTGGCCAGGGCATTGCGCACCACGTCGCCTGACAACTTGGCGCGGTTTTCACTCCAGTTGGTTTCCATCACGCCGGCGACCGCGTTGTCGGTCGTCAGGGTGAAGCCGTTCTGCTCCCAGAAGCTTCGCAATTCGGGCCACAGTTGTTCGGGCGGCGTCGGCACCACCAGCCAGCGTTGCGAGCCGGCGCGCTCCACCCGCAATTCGCCCAGGCTCTGCGTCAGCACCGGCTGCAGGGCCACGCCGCCGGCACGCGGTTGCTGCGACTGCTGCGAGGCGCTTACCACGCCGCCCTGGGGCTGGAAGCGGTTTTCGCGCGCCAGCTGGCTCAGGTCGGGCGGCACCTCCAGCGGGGCGGTGCGGGCGGCCTGGCCGCGGTAGTCGGCCACCGCATTGCGCTCGATGCCCAGCATGCCGCAGCCCGACAGCAGTGCCATCGACAACAGGGCCATGGGCACCGCGGCGCGGCCCGGACTGCGGGCGCTGCGGCCAGGGGGGGTGCGCCGGGCCGTCGTGGCGGTGGCGGGATTGAACTTCATGCAGGGGCTCTCCGGCGCGGCGTCAGGGCGCCGCGCATGTCTTGTCGGGGTCAGGATGTCAGTCCGGCGTCGTGGAGCGCTTTGCGCACCGCCGTCTGGCCGGCCTCGGTCAACGGCAGCAGCGGCAGGCGCAACGCCGGCCCGCAACGGCCCAATTGCGCCAGGGCCCACTTGGGGGCTGCGGGGCTGGGTTCGCAGAACAGCTGCCGGTGCAAGGGCAGCAGGCGCAGGTGCAGCGCGGTGGCGCGCCGGACGTCGCCCTCCATGGCGGCCATGCACAACTCGTGCATCAGCCTGGGTGCGACGTTGGCGGTGACGCTGACGTTGCCGTGCCCGCCCAGCAGCATCAGCGCCACGGCCGTGCTGTCGTCGCCCGAATAGATGCTGAAGCCGGCCGGCGCCTGTTTGATCAGCCAGGCGGCGCGTTCGATGTCGCCCGTGGCTTCCTTGATGCCGACGATGCCCGGCACCTGGGCCAGGCGCAGCACGGTGTCGTGCTGCAGGTCGGCCACGGTCCGGCCGGGCACGTTGTACAGCACCACGGGCAGGTCCACGGCCTCGGCCACGGCGCGGAAGTGGCGGTACAGGCCTTCTTGAGAGGGCTTGTTGTAGTAGGGCACGACCTGCAGGCTGCAGTCGGCGCCGACCTGTTGGGCGAAGCGCGTCAGCTCGATGGCTTCGCTGGTGGCGTTGCCGCCGGTGCCGGCCATCACCGGCACGCGCCCGGCGGCATGTTCGACGCTGACGCGGATGATCTCGCAGTGCTCTTGCACCGACACCGTCGGCGATTCACCCGTGGTGCCGACCACGCCCACGCAGTCCGTGCCCTCGGCGATGTGCCAGTCGATCAGGCGGCGCAGGCCGGCGTAATCGACGCTGCCGTCCTCGTGCATCGGCGTGACCAGCGCAACGATGCTGCCAACGATGGGTTTCATGCGGGGAAGGTGACCTGGGGGCGAGGTGAGGCGAGGTGAGGCTGGAAAGCGACCGGTCGAACGGGTCTGGTGCGCGGGCCAGGGGCCGACCCGAAAACGGCGAAGTTTAGCTGCCCGGTCCTGTCAGCCCGTCGTCAGCCCGTCGTCAGCCCATGGCGGGGCGGGGCAAGCGGGTCGGCGGCGGCGTCGGGGGCTTCGGCCACCGCCGCGATGCGCTGCACGAAGCGCGGTGGGTGCAGGGCGTCAGCGGGCTCGAAGCCGTCCTCGTAGGCGACCACGCGCAAACCGGCGCAGACCTGCAGCAGTTCGCCCGGCCGCAGCAAGAAGTCAGCGCGCGAGGGCCTTCCCACGGTCTGCTGGCCCAGCGCAAAGGTCTCGTACAGCAGCACGCCGGCGGGCGCCAAGGCAGCGCGCAGCGCCGGCCACAGGGGCCGCCAGAGGTAGTTGGTGACGAGCACGGCGTCGAACTGCCGTGCCGGCAGCGGCCAGGGGCCGACTTCGAGGTCGGCCACCAGGGTCTCGGCGATGGCCACCAGCGGCGCCAGGGCCTGGGCGTCGCGGTCCACGGCCGTGACCGCGTGGCCCCGCACGGTCAGCCAGCGCACATGGCGGCCGCTGCCGCAGGCCAGGTCCAGCACCGTGCCGTGCGGACGCAGCAGGCCGGCGAAGCGCTGCAGCCAGGCGGAAGGGGCCATACCGTCGTGCATCAGACCCCGTCCATCAGACGCGCATCAGGCACGAATCGGCCGCGCACCAGACCCACATCAGAAACAGGCCCAGGCGCGACTCGCCAGCGCAAAGGCCATATCGGGCTGCAGCCAGGCCGCGAAGACCAGTCCCAGCACCGTCGCGACCAGGACCCAAAGCGCCCCGTGGCGAATGCGGCCTGCTGCCGCTGCGCGCACTGGCGATGGCGATGGCAGTGTCGGCAGGTCGGTGCCCATGTTCAAGCCGCCTGCGGCACCGCGCGCACGATGGGTGTCTCGCGCACCGGCAGGTTGGCGGCCACTGCGATTGCGCTCAGCGCCACCGCAATCCACCAGACGATGTCGTAGCTGCCGGTGGCGTCGAACAGCATTCCGCCCAGCCATACGCCCAGGAAGCTGCCGATCTGGTGCGACAGGAACACAAAACCGCTGAGCATGCTCATGTACTGCACGCCGAAGATCTGCGCCACGATGGCATTGGTCGGCGGCACCGTGGACAGCCATAGCACGCCCATCACCGAAGCGAAGATGTAGACGCCCAGGGGCGTCAGCGGCGAAAGCACAAAAATCGTGATGGCCACCGCCCGCAGCGCGTAGATGGTGGCCAGGATGTGGCGCTTGGCCAGCCGCTGCCCCAGGCTGCCGGCGGCATAGGTGCCGATGACGTTGAAAAGGCCGATCAGGGCCAGCGCCGTGGTCGCCACATCCGGGCTCAGGCCCTGATCATTCAGGTAACTGGGCAGGTGCACGCCGATGAACACGACCTGGAAGCCGCAGACGAAGTAGCCCAGCGTCAGCAGCCGAAAGCTGTTGTAGCCGAAGGCTTCCTTCAGTGCCGCACCGACGCTCTGTTTCGGGCCTGTGGAGACGGCGGCCGGTGGTTCGCGCAGGCCGAAGGCCAGCGGGATGATGGCCAGCGACAGGCAGCCCAGCACGAACAATGCGTTCTGCCAGCCGAAGCCGCCGATGAGCCAGTTTTCCACCGGCACCATCAGAAACTGGCCGAAGCTGCCAGCCGCAGCCGCCACGCCCATGGCCCAGGAGCGCTTGGCCGGGTCGACCTGGCGCGCGATGACGCCGTAGATGACGGCGTAGGTGGTGCCGCTCTGCGCCATGCCCAGCAACAGCCCGGCGCTGCCGGTGAAGGCCAGGCCCGAGGTCGCCAGCGCCATCAACACCAGCCCGGCCGCGTACAGCAAGCTGCCCACCACCAGCACGCGCAAGGCGCCGTACTTGTCGGCCAGCATGCCGGCAAAGGGCCCGGCCAGACCCCAGGCCAGGTTCTGGATGGCAATCGCGAAGGCAAAGGTCTCGCGCGACCAGCCGCGGTCCATCGTGATCGGTTGCAGCCACAGCCCGAAGCCATGGCGTATGCCCATGCTGAGCGTGACGATCAGCGCG
>JBBSCX010000251.1:0-5730 GCA_038249905.1 Burkholderiales bacterium | reverse complement strand
TTGGGCGGACAGGAAGACCGGCTGATCCAGTTCACATTGCTGGCCGGCGACCCCGATGGCGACGGCGTGCTCTATGCCCCGCTCAGCCCGCTGCCGGCGGGGGCCTTCTTCAATCCTGTCAACGGCCTGTTCGAATGGACGCCGGGCTACGACCAGGCCGGCAGCTACACCCTGCGCTTCAGCGCCACCGACCCGGCAGGGCTCAGCGACGAGTTGTCGGTGTCGCTGCGCATTGCCGACATCAACCGCCTGCCGTCGATCGCGTTGATCAACCGCCAGGTGCCGCTCGGCGAGGTGCTGGCCTTCACCGTGCAGGCCAGCGACCCCGACCTGAACGAGACCTTCAGCTTTGCCGCCCGCGGCCTGCCTGAAGGCGCCACGCTGGACGCCGTGACGGGCGCGTTCCGCTGGCGGCCGGGCCCGGGCCAGGCCGGCGACTATCTCGTCATCGTCATCGTCAGCGACGGCAAGGGCACGGTCGAACGCGGGCTGGCCCTGCGCGCCACGCAGGTGCCGCAGGGTCCGGCGGTGACGATTGCGCTGACGCCCAGCTTTGCCGGTATCCCCGGCCAGCCGGTGGCCATCAACGTGCTGGCCGAGGCCTTCTCGCGCGTGGTGGGGCGCACGCTGACGATCGACGGCGTGCCCCAGGTGCTTGATGCGCGCGGTCGCATCGTCTTCACGCCCCGGGCCAGCGGCCTGTATGCGCTGGTGGCCACGGCCACCGACCTGGACGGTCTGACGAGCACCACGACGCAACTGTTGAAGGTGCGCAACCCGCTGGACAGCGCGGCGCCGGCGGTGGGCTTTGCGCCCGCGCTGAACGGCAGCGTGCTGGACGCGACGGGCGCGGGCGCGGCCATCAACGGCTTCGTCACCGACATCAACCTGGACGCCTGGACGCTGCAGATCGCACGTTTCGGCAGCGACGACTTCCGCACCATCGCCGGCGGGAATGGGGTCGTGGGGGCCATCGGTGGGGCGGTGCCGGGGCTGCTGGCGCAACTGGACAGCTCGGGCCTGGAGGCCGGACCGTACCGTTTGCGCCTCACCGCCACCGACGTCGCCGGCCGCCAGGGCCTGGCCGAGGCGGCGGTCGAACTGCGCGGCGCCGGCAGCGCAGGGCGCCATGTGCAGACCGACACCGACTTCAGCTTCACGCTCGACGGCCACACGCTGGACTTCACGCGCCGCAGCGATTCACTCGCCGCCGACCGCGACGGCAGCTTCGGCACCGGCTGGCGCCTGGCCTGGCGCGACGTCGATCTGGTGCTGGACCTGGTGGCCGGCGGCAGCGAGACCGCCGGCCAGCAGCCGCCGTTGTTCGACGGCACCCGCGCCTTCCTGAGCCTGCCTGACGGACGCCGCGCCGGCTTCACCTTTCGGCCCGAAGCGCGCACCGAGGCCGGCGTCACCTACTGGCTGCCGCGCTGGGTGTCCGACGCCGGTGTCGACTGGACGCTGGAGTCGATGAAGACGCCGCTCGTGCGGGCGGGAGAGCGCTACTACACCCTCAACGGCACGCTGCCTTACAACCCCGGCGCCTTTGTCGCCGAACGCGCGCAGTACACCCTGGTGGCGCCGGGCGGCACACGCTACGAGATCGCGACCAGCGCCGATGCGCAGCGCAGCTCCGGCGTCAGCGCCATCGCCTTCGCCGATGGCAAGCGCTGGCTGGTCAGCGACAGCGGCGTGGCCGCGGCCAACGGCGAGCAATTGCGCTTTGTGCGCGACGAGGCCGGGCGCATCGGCGCCGTCGTCACGCCCCAGGGCGACGTGCATCTGTACAGCTATGAAGGCGACGGGCGCCTGGCGGGCGTGCGCGACCTCAGTGCCGCATCCTCGGCGCGTTATGCCTACGACGCCGCCGGCCGCCTGCGCGTGGTCAGCGACGGCACCGCCGGCGTCGCCGTCGACTACAGCAGCGGCGCGGCCGTGGTGCAGCCGCTGCGGGCCGACCTGGGCGCGGCGCTGGTGCACATCGGCAAAGTGCACAACGGCAACCTGGCGGCGGGCGCCACCGATCGCTACGCGCTGTCGGTGCGCGACAGCGAAGTGCGCGCCGCGGCCGGTGGGGCGGTGCTGCTGGGCGTTGTCGTACAGGGTGTCGGGGGGCAGGGCGGTGGCCTGACGCCGGCCCTGCCGGTCATCGACGGCTTGGTGCCGGTCAGCACGCGCACCGACGGCGACCGCACCTGGGCGCTGTTCCGCGTCAGCGAGCCTGGCCTGTTGCTGCTTTCAATAGCCGGCAGCGGAAACTACAGCGTGCAGATCTTCGCCGCCGGCGACGCCAACGCCGACCAGCGCGTCGACGGCGCCGATGCCGACATCCTGGCCGCCGCCCGCGGCGGCCCGTACGACGCGCGCGCCGACTTCAACTTCGACGGCGTGGTCGATGCCTTCGACTCGCAACTGCTCTATGCCAACCTGGGCTATGCGCCCAACCAGGCGCCGACCTTGCAGACCACGGCGCTGAAGACCTATGTCGACCTGGAGATCGAGCGCCCGCTGGGCCAGATCCTGGCCGACCCCGAGAACGACCGCCTGACGCTGCGTCTGCTGGGCGCCACCGGCGGCACTGCGGCCATCACCGCCGACGGCCGCACCTTGCGCTTCACGCCCACGGCGGGCTTCAGCGGCGCGGCCACCGTCACGCTGGCGGCCGACGACGGCTACAGCGCGTCGAGTGCCACCACGCTGACGCTGGAGGTCAGCAACTCGCCCTTGGTGGCGCTGGACTTCAGCCTGCGCAACCCGCAAATGCGCGGCGGCGACCAGATCCAGCTGCAGTTCACCGGCACCTTTGCCGACGGCGGCACGCTGGCGGTGCCGACCAGCTACATCAGCCTGTCCAGCACCGACCCCACAGTGGCCGCGCTCAGCGCCGGCGGCCTGTTGACGGCACGTGCCAATGGCAGCACCGCCATCGTCGCCCAGCGCGGCCCCATCACGGCCGCCACGGCCGTGCCGGTGGGCGTGCCGACGACGGCGAACGGCATCCTGGCCTACTACTTCGGCATCGACGCGTACCCCGGCAGCCTGGCCATGACGCCGGGCACCGAGCGCCAGATGGTGGTGCAACTGGGTTCGGGCATCTCGGGCAACTTCGTCACCGACGACATCGCCACGCGCTACTTCGTCGGCAACAGCAGCGTGCTGGGCATCGACGCCGACGGGCAACTGGTGGCGCTGGCGCTGGGCGAGACCACCGTCACCGTCATCCACCAGGGCGCCGAGAAGCGGGTGCCGGTGCGCGTGGTGGCGCCGCAGACCGGCACCGTCACCGTGGGCGTGCAGGGCGCCGTGGTGCAGGGCGACGGCGGGCAGACGGTGGCCTTCGGCCCCGGCCAGCTGCCCGCCGGCACGACGGTGACCGTGACGACGCTGAACGAGGCCGCGCTGACGCTGCCCGTGCCCGACATCATGAGCTTCGCCGCCGCCTTCAACCTGGCCATCAGCGGCCCGGGCGAGGTCGCCGGCGCGGTGCAGATGGCCGTGCCGCTGGGGGCGGGCTTCACGCCGGGCGAAGAGGTGTTCTTCTTCGTCGAGGTCACCAGCGACCTGGTCGGCGGCGTGTCGCGCACCTATTGGGCGGCGGTGGACAACGGCATCGTCGGTGCCGACGGCGTGGCCCGCAGCACCTCGCCGCCGTGGCCGGGGTTGTCGAACAACGGCAATGTGCTGGTGGCCAGGGCCGCGCAGCCGGTGCGCAAGATCACCATCGACCTGTCGAACTTCTTCAACCCGGCGCTGCTGCTGATGGGGTCCACCAGCCTGATCGGGCTGATGGCGTACCTGGGTACGGTCACTTTCCCGATCGCGTTGCAGGCCACCAGCATCGCGATGTGGAGCAGCTACGCGGGGCAACAGGTCCAGCACAACATCCTCATCGAGGCCGGCGTGGGCGACCAGCGCATCCGCGTGGCCATGCCGACGCCCGCCGATCCCAACGACCCGGCGCCGCGCATCAGCGGCCAGCCCACGCTGGCGCCGCAAACCGGGCGGCTCACCATCAACGGCAGCAACTTCGGCACCACAGCCAAGGTGGTGTTTTCGGCCGGCGGGCGCGAGGTCGAGGTCACACCCGTCTCGGCCACCGACACGCAGGTGGTGGTGCAGGTACCGGCCAATGTGGTGCTGGGCCTGTCGGACATCCTCGTGCGCCGCGTGACCCCGGCACCCGGCGCGTTCGCGGGTGCGCCCAGCAGCAGCGACAGCGCCTCGTTCCGCATCGACAACCCGGGCGGCTACGCCTTCACCGGCGGTTTCGCCCTCGGCGCCGGGGGCTTTGTCAACGGCGTGTCGGTGATCGACATCGCGCGTGTGGGCGAACTGGACAACGGCGCGCCCGCGACCGAGCGCGTCATCAGCAACATCGACCTGGGCCGCACGGTGCTGGCCACGGCCGCCACCTCGGACCTGTCGCGCGCCTTCGCGCTGACCGAGGGCCTGGGCGACAAGCCGGCCGGCGTGTTCGTGATCGACGGCGTGATGCTGCGCGCCGTGGACCAGAGCGCCCTGGGGGCCGGGATCGATCCGATCCCCCTGGTTTTCAATGGCGTGGCCGCGGGGCGCCCCAGCGCCATGGCGCTGGACCCGAACGGGCGCTTCCTGTATGTCGCTGCGCGGGGCGCGGTGTACATCATCGACATCAATCCGGGCTCGTCCAAGCTGCACCAGGTGGTCGATGTCATCGCCATCGGCACGCCCTACACCGAGAC
This sequence comes from Burkholderiales bacterium, assembly GCA_038249905.1. Lineage (GTDB taxonomy): Bacteria > Pseudomonadota > Gammaproteobacteria > Burkholderiales > Burkholderiaceae_C > Rubrivivax. Next base: position 1,009 of record JBBSCX010000251.1, on the reverse strand, counting down.
CGGCCGCATCAACGGCATCGCCGTCAACACCGACGGGCGGCGCCTGTACCTGACGCTGCCGGCCACCGAGCTGTTCGGCGGCACCAAGGCCTGGGTGCAGGGCGGGCGCGAGCAGGGCAAGGTGGTGGTCATCAACGTCGACGAGGCCGACCGGCCCGTCCCGACCACAGAAGATCCCAACCCGCCCAACCTGCGCGACTTCCGCAAGGTCATCCACGACTTCGACGCCGGCATCGACCCCTACGGCATCCGTGCGGCCAACCTGCCCGACCGCATGATTTTCGTCGCCCGCCTGTCGGGCGCGGCCACCGGCGATTCGGTGCAGACCATCACCGTCACCAACGACGACCCCACCGGCAGCTTCAATGTGAAGCTGGGCAAGATCCCGGTGACCCTGTCGCAAAGCGCAACGCAGTACTACCAGCTGGGCATCCGCAACCCGATCGACATCGTCTTCCACCCCAGCAAACCCTATGCCTTCGTGGTCGACTGGAACGTGCCGTTGTCCGTCGGTTCAAGCAGCCCGGCCACGCAGATCGAATACATGGACACCCACGCCGTGGGTTCCAAGATCGGCATCATCCACGACCCGTTCGGCGCCAGCCCACAACTGATCGGCGCGACCACGCCAATCCCGATGGCCTTTGCCACCGAGATCCAGCTGTCCTCGGACAACAAGAAGCTTTACGTCAATTACCGCGGTGCCGGTGATGTGGTGGTGTTCGATGTCGACAAGCTGATCGCCAAAGCCGAACTGGTGACGCTGGAATCTACGCGGCGGCTGCCGGTGGACCGCATCAGCCGCAACGTGATCGACGAGGACTTGCTGTTCCCGGGCATCCCCGTGTCGCGCAACTTCCGCGGCCTGGCGCTGCAGCCGAACGACCCGCTGTTCCTGGTGTCGCCGGTGCAGCCGCTGGACCTGCACACATCGCCCACGCCGATCGTCTTCAAGTTCGAGGTCGATCTCGCCCTGCTCGGCACCAACGCGTACACGGTGCAGCTGTTC
>JBBSCX010000250.1:0-5743 GCA_038249905.1 Burkholderiales bacterium | reverse complement strand
TCTTGATGCCGCGTGTCTGCGGGCTGTGCGGGTCTTCCGCGGTCTCGCACTTGGCGTGGTGCTTGCGGTGGATGGCGACCCATTCCTTGGTCACCATGCCGGTGGTCAGCCACAGCCACAGACGGAAGAAGTGCGAGGGCAGCGGCCCCAGTTCGAGTGACCGATGCGCTTGCGCGCGATGCAGATAGATGGTGACGGCCGCGATCGTGATGTGCGTCACGCCCAGCGCGTACAGCAGGACCTGCCACCACGACGCCGACAACCACCCGTGAGCCAACCACGACACGAGCGAGTCATGCGCCACCCAGAGCTGATCCATGCGTTCTTTCCTTCAAGATATGACAACCGACGATTGTAGAGGCCGGGCTGACACGAAAGTTGCAGCCATTGTTTAGGCAAGGCCACCCATTGCTCGGCGACGAGGGCATGCGCGCAACGCGACTTGCCGCCAATTAGCCGGCAGATCACGACCGTTCACAGCAGATGCCAGCTTCAGCCCCGCCGTTGCCAGACGGCCGCGAAGAAACCGTCGGTCTGCTGGCGATGCGGCCACAGCCTCAGGTAAGGACCGGCGACCAGTTCGGCGGCACGCTCGACCCGCGCCGCTTCCAGTGCCGTCAGCGCCGGCAGTGGCTCGAATTCGCGGCCGTGCGTGGCCTCGAAGGCAGTGACGACATCCTCGTTCTCGGCCCGCAGCAGGCTGCAGGTGGCATAGACCAGGCGCCCGCCCGGCTTCAGCAGGCGCGACGCACTGGCCAGGATCGCGCCCTGTTTGGCCTGCAGTTCAGCCACAGACGTCGGGCTCTGGCGCCACTTCAGGTCGGGGTTGCGGCGCAGCGTGCCCAGGCCGGAACAAGGCGCGTCGATCAGCACGCGGTCGATCTTGCCGGCCAGACGCTTGATGCGTTCGTCGCGCTCGTGCGCGATCTGCGCCGGATGCACGTTGGACAGGCCGCTGCGCGCCATACGCGGCTTCAGCGCCTCGAGCCGATGGCCGCTGACGTCGAAGGCATACAGGCGCCCGGTGCTGCGCATGGCCGCGCCCAGGGCCAGGGTCTTGCCGCCGGCACCGGCGCAGAAGTCGACCACCATCTCGCCGCGCTTGGCGTCGGTCAGCAGGGCCAGCAACTGGCTGCCTTCGTCCTGCACCTCGACCGCACCGCTGGTGAAGATGTCCATGCGCTGCAATGCCGGCTTGCCCTGCACGCGCAGGCCCCAGGGCGAAAACGGGGTCGGCGCAGCGGCGATGCCGGCTTCGGCCAGGGCCTTCTCGGCCTCGTCGCGCTTCATCTTCATCGTGTTGACACGCAGGTCCAGCGGCGCGGCGTGGTCCAGGGCCGCCACCAACGGCCAGAAGTCGTCGCCCAGTTGGGTCTGCAATGCCGCGGCCAGCCAGTCGGGCAGGTTGTGACGCAGCTTCTCGGGCAGCGCGGCGCGGTCGACGGCACGCAGCCGCGCCAGCCAGAGCTTTTCGTGCGGCTGCATCGCTGCCTGCAGGAAGCCCTCGTCGCCCTGCCAGCCCAGCAGCGCCAGGCGGCGTTCCAGGCCGCCACCCTTGACCGTGTCACCCTCGCTGCGGGCCAGGTACTGCAGCACCGGGCGCTGGCGCAGCACGGCATACGCGGTCTCGGCCAGGCTGTGGCGCTCACGCGGGCCCAGTTCGCGGTGCTGGCGGAAGAAGGACGACACCACGCCATCGGCCGGGGAGTCCAGCTTCAGCACGGCGCGCAGCAGTGCGGTGGTGAGGTCGAGCAGGGCGTTGGGGTGCATGGGGCGGATTATCCGGGCCTGCCCCGGCGGCACCTGCCGTGCTGGATCAGGGCCAGCCGGCCAGGCTCAAATCAGCACCTGCGACGCCCCGTCGGTCTGCACCACGCGCAGACCGTCCACCCGCAGCCGACCCTCGACGAACCAGCGCACCGCCAGCGGGTAGATGCGGTGTTCGCTCTGCAGCACGCGGGCCGCGAGCCGGTCTTCGTCGTCACCCGGCATCACCGGCACCACGGCCTGCATGACGATGGGTCCGTGGTCGAGTTCGGGCGTGACGAAATGCACCGTCGCGCCCACCGCCTGGCAGCCGGCCTCGAGCGCGCGCCGGTGCGTGTGCAGACCCGGGAAGGCCGGCAGCAGCGAGGGGTGGATGTTCAGCATGCGGCCGGCGTAGCGCTGCACGAAGGCCGCGCCCAGCACCCGCATGAAGCCGGCCAGCAGCACCAGATCGGGCGCGTGCGCATCGATGGCAGCGGCCAGCGCGTTGTCGAAGTCATCGCGGCGGGCGTGGGCGCGGTGTTCGACCGCGGCGGTGGCGATGCCCTGTTGCGCCGCCCAGGCCAGCCCGGAGGCATCGGCACGGTTGGCGATCACGGCCACCACGTCCGCCTGCCAGCCCTGCTGTGCACACTGCTCGACCACGGCCTGCATGTTCGAGCCGCGGCCGGAGATCAGGATGACGATGCGCTTCATGACGGGCAAGGCAGCCGGGGCAGCGAGGCGAATGGCGAGGCGGACAGCAAGGGCGCGGCAGTGTAGTGGAGGGGGGTCTGCCAGAATCTGCGCCGCCCACATCCTCAGCCCGCCCCTGCCCCATGCGAACCCGCGTCCTCTCCGGCATGCGCCCCACCGGCGCACTGCACCTTGGCCACTACCACGGCGCGCTCAAGAACTGGGTGCGCCTGCAGGCCGAGCACGACTGCTATTTCTTCGTCGCCGACTGGCACGCGCTGACCACGCACTACGAGGACCGCAGCGTCATCGAGGCCAATGTCTACGACATGGTGGTGGACTGGCTGGCCGCAGGCCTGGACCCCGAGCGCTGCACCATCTTCATCCAGAGCCGCCTGCCCGAACACGCCGAGCTGTTCACGCTGCTGGCCATGAGCACGCCGCTGGGCTGGCTGGAACGGGTGCCGACCTACAAGGATCAGATCGAGAAGCTGAAGGACCGCGACCTGGCGACCTACGGCTTCCTCGGCTACCCGCTGCTGCAGGCGGCCGACATCCTGATCTACCGCGCCAGTTACGTGCCGGTGGGCGAGGACCAGAGCAGCCATGTCGAGCTGACACGCGAGGTCGCGCGCCGCTTCAACAACCTCTACGGTCGCCACGCCGACGCCGACGCCCGCATCGCCGCGGCGCTGGGCCGGCTGGCCAAGGACGACGCGCGCTACTACGAGAAGCAGCGCAAGGCCTACGGCGAGACCGGCAGTGCCGAGGCCCTGGCCAAGGGCGAAGGCATGGTCGCCAAAGCGGTAGCGCAAGTGCCCGGGTTCAGCGCCGACGACGCCGAACTGCTGCACGGACACCTGCGGGGCGCCGGCAAGACCGTGCTGACCGAGCCGCAAGCCCTGCACACCGAGGTGCTGCGCCTGCCCGGCCTGGACGGCACGAAGATGAGCAAGAGCTACGGCAACGCCATCCTGATGCGCGACGCGCCCGAGGTCGTGACGACCAAAGTACGCGGCATGGTGACGGACCCGGCGCGCGTGCGCCGCACCGACCCGGGCACGCCCGAGAAGTGCCCGGTGTGGCAACTGCACAAGGTCTACAGCGATGACGCCACGCAGCAATGGGTGCAGCAGGGCTGCACCACGGCCGGCATCGGCTGCCTGGACTGCAAGCAACCCGTCATCGACGCCATCGTGCAGGAGCAGCAGCCCTGGCGTGAACGTGCCGCGGCGCTGCTGGCCGACCCGAAAAAGGTGCACTGGATTGTCGAGATGGGCACCGAGCGCGCCCGCACCGTTGCCCGCCAGACCATGAAGGACGTGCGCGAGGCGATGGGCCTGAACTACTGAAGTCATACCCACTGACACCACGGCGACCGACACGACAGCGATTGACGCCACATCCACCGACGCCAGACATCCACCCCATGACCGACCTCGACTGCTTCGAAGTGCACCCCGGCGCCGGCCCGGCCCGCGCCAGCATCGTCATGCTGCACGGCCTGGGCGCCGACGGCACCGACTTCCTGCCCTTCGCCGACGAACTGGACCTCGCGGCCGTCGGCCCCGTGCGCTGGGTGCTGCCGCGGGCCCCGGTGCGGGCGGTGACGGTCAATGGCGGGCACCGCATGCGCGCCTGGTACGACATCCGCCAGGCCGATCTGGTGCGCCAGGAAGACGAAGGCGGGCTGCGCGAGTCCTTCGCCCAAGTCGGCCGCCTGCTCGACCGCGAGGTGGCACGCGGCGTCCCGGCCTCGCGCATCGTGCTGGCGGGCTTCTCGCAGGGCTGCGCCGTGACGCTGGGCGCAGGGCTGCGGTACGGCCATCGGCTGGCCGGGCTGGCCGGGCTGTCGGGCTACCTGCCGCTGGCGGTCACGATGCTGGCCGAGCGCCATGCGGCCAATGCCGACGTGCCGGTGTTTCTGGGCCATGGCAGCCGCGATGGCGTGGTGCCCGTGGCCCGCGGTGTTGCGGCACGCGACGCCTTGCAGGCGTTGGGGCACACGGTGGACTGGCACAGCTTTCCGATCGAGCACTCGGTCAGCGTCGAGGAGATCCGCGCCCTGAACGCCTGGCTGCGGCGTGTGCTGGCCTGATCGATGATGCGGCTGCGCGCTGGTCCGGCGGGGCCATCTGCACCATCCGCGACGCCGTCACCACCCCCCACGCGCTGAAGACCATGACCACAGCCGTCTCTGCCTTTCGCCTGGTGCGCCCGACCGCGGTGCACCTGCCGGCCTGTGTGGCGGCGCTGCAGCGGGGCTGGTCGGCCGACAACCTGCGCGGCGCGGCGGCGACGGCCGAAGAACTGGCGGCCATCGCGTCCGACCCCCAGACCTACCTGGCGCAGATGGATGACCCGCTGGGCGCAGGCCCGCTCGTGACCCTGCCCGACGGCACACAGCGGCGGCGCATTCCCGGCCTGCGGCGCTGGATCTGGCGCGGGCCCGACGATGACAGCGACGGCTTCGTCGGCAACATCGGCCTGCGCTGGATGCCCGACGATGCGCCCTTGCCGCCCCACGTGCTGGGCCACATCGGCTATGCGGTCGTGCCCTGGGCGCGGCGTCAGGGCGCGGCGACGCAAGCCCTGGCACGGGTGCTGCCGCTGGCACGGGCCCAGGGCCTGACGCGGGTGGAAATCACCACCGATGCCGACAACCTGGCGTCGCAGCAGGTTATCACCGCCAACGGCGGCGTGCTGCTCGGGCCCTTCACCAAGGGCCCCGAGTACGGCGGCGCGCCCAGCCTGCGTTTTGTGATCGACCTGCGCGGCATTTCGCCGCAGCCCGGGGGCTGAAGACGATGCGCTACACGCTGTGCGTCGACGCTGCCACGGTCGAGGCCGCTGCCGCCGATCTGGACCTGGTGGATGCCGGTCTGGACGCCCACAACCACGCCGCCGCGCCGCTGCAGGAGGTGCAGCCGCTGGCGGTGCTGGTGTATGGCGGCGACGACCTGGGCACGCGCCCGCTGGGCGGCGCACGGGGTCGCACCTGGGGCCGCTGCGCCGAACTGCAGCTGCTGTGGGTGGACCCGGCCTGGCGCCGCCGCGGCCTGGGCGCCGAGCTGGTGCAGCGCTTCGAGGCCGGGGCCGCGGCCCGCGGTGTCGAGCTGGTGTATCTGGAGACCTTCAGCTTCCAGGCGCCAAAGCTGTATGCCGCGCTGGGCTACACCGTGGCGGCCCAGGTCGAGGGCTTGTCGCCCGGCGTGGTCAAGTACTGGATGCACCACCGCCTGACCGCCTGAAGGGCCGGCGGCCTGAACTGGCGACATCAGCTGGCGACATCAGCTGGCGA
>JBBSCX010000249.1:0-5751 GCA_038249905.1 Burkholderiales bacterium | reverse complement strand
TGGCCGTGCCCACCGGGAAACGCGGCGTGCAGGACAAGGGCGCGGGGCAGGTCTGCGTGCCGATCGACGTGTTGGCGTTGTTGTAGAACTCGTACACCAGCTTGGTGTTGGTCTGATGCATTTCACCGACGACTGGACCTTTCTGGCCCGCGTTGGTGTAGCGGACCCAGGATTGCGCGGACGCCGGTGGCGCCCACAAGCTGGACAGAAGGACCCAAGTGGTGATGGCGGCGGCGGTGTTGATGTGGGTCATGGGAGTTGGCTCCTGAGCAGCTGTGATTCGGGCGACCGGGCTGGGCTCTTCAGCGCAGTCCGGCAGCAGCGGGCGCGTCGGCAGCGCTGACGGGGTAGGCCGCGCTGGCTGGTTCGGCGGGGCTGGCAGGAACAGTTGAACTCGCAGGGCTGCCCTGCAGCGCTGTGCCAGGTGCTCCTTGTGCAAGAAAGCGCGCCAGCTCGAATGGGCTGTCGAAGCCGCGCGCAGGCGCGCCGGCCTCGGTCAGTTCTGCATGCCAGGGCGCCGCTGGCGGCACCCACAGGCTCAACTGCATGACGCGTGCAGGCGCGGGCGGCGGTGGGGTGTGGGTGGGCAGCATCTGCAAGCGCCTCGCTGGGTCGTGGCCACGGCAGCCACGGCCGAACGATGCGCGGCTGCCGTTGCGGCGCCGTTGCGGCGCCGTTGCGGCACGGTGTCGGCGCGGTTTGGCGGGCCCAGCGCACGGCCGCAGCCAAGTCAGGGTCGATGGCGCTCGGCAGGCGCTGGCACACCGGCTGGGACAACCCAGGAGCAAGTGGGCATGCGCCGAAAAGCCTAAGACATGCGGCGTTTCGGCCCGCCGCCGACCCCGGGGCGTCCTCAACCAGGAGGATGGGGGCTGCAGGCCCTGTCCGGTCTTGCGCGACGGCGACGTATGCCCTGTCGAGGCCCCATGTGGCGGGCCGACACGGGAGTACCCATGAACCGATCGATGATGCTGGGCGGCGCGGCGTGCGCACTGACCCTTGCGGTGCTGGCTGCGGCGCACGTGCTTCGTCCGCTTATCGCCATGCAGGGGGCAGCCGGGAGCCCCGCAGTGACGTCGCGGGCGGCCCCGCCGAGGATGCTGGTGCCACTTTCGTTCGTCCCGCTCGAAGCGCTGCAGGCCGCGCAGCGCAGGTACGTACCGGGCCAGGTCGTGCTGGACCTGCACCGCCTGGACTCGATCGACGCCGCGGAAGACCTGGCACTGTCCGAGGTGCAGCGCTGGGACCCGGGCGGCCCGCCCGTGTGCTGGCTGCGGGCGGAGAACGCAGCGCAGCAGGCCGCAGCGCTGACCGCCCTGACGCGAGGCGCCTGCGCCGAAGTGCGCATCGCGGGCTGATCGGGCCCGCAGCCCCGCGACCCCGCGCATGGCCCGCCGGCACTGGCGTCCACCCCAAGGGGGATGCCCCCGAACCCGTCATGTCCGGTCTGTCGCCGCCGCGACGTACGCCCTGAGAGGGGGCCGTGCGAAGACAGGCCCGACAACCAGGGGATTGCGATGGACTGGGCTTGCAAGGCGGCAATTACCGCAGCGGTGGTGGCGGCGCTGCTGGTGGTGGCCCTGCGGTGGGGCCGGTCTGCGGCCGGGCTGCTGGCGGGCCTGCCCACCGTCACCGGGCCGGCACTGGTGTGGCTGGCGCTCGACCAAGGCTTGACCTTTGCCGCCCAGGCGGCCGTGGGCGCGGTGGCAGCGGCCGCGCCGTGCGCCGTCTTTGCCTGGGGCTATGCCTGGGGCGCGGCGCGGTCGGGCCGGCGCCTTGGCGGCTTGCTGGCAGGCGCGGCACAGGCGGCCCTGACGGCTTGGGCAGTGGTGTGGCTGCTGGAGCGACTGCGCGGCCCGGTGTGGCCGAGCAGCCCGTTCGGCGAGGCCACGTTGCTGGCCAGCGTGCTGGCAGCTTCGTCGCTGGTCTGCCTGGCCTGCCTGCGCCATCCGGCCGGCCTTGGGTGCGACCACGCCGCGACGCCGGCAGGCGCGCGGGGCTGTGCCTACCGAGGCATCGGGCCGACGGCGACGGTGTCCGGGCTGGTGTCGGCGCTGGTGAGCGTGCTGGCCCCCCAGGTCGGCGCCTTGTGGGCCGGCGTGCTGAGCTCACCGCCCCTGCTGGCTGCGGCGCTGGCCTGGTTGCTGCACGGGCAGGGCGGATTGCCGGCCGCGCGGCAATTCCTGCACGGCTACACCGTGGGGCTGGTGGGACGCAGCGGATTCGCCGTGGCCTTCGGCGCCCTGCTCGCGCCTGCGGGCCTGTGGGTCGCGACCGGCAGCGCAGCGGCGCTCGCTCTGTTGGGGGCATGGTCTTTCACGCGCTTGCTGCGGCTTGCCCAGACCACTGGCCGCCCCACCCACCCCCGATGAATCGACCCACCGATCGACCTTCCGGCCGGATGGCTGGATGGCCGGATGGCCGCCTGTTCCGGTTGACGCTCGCGGTCATGCCGGCGACGAACCGTCGCCTGCGCTGAGGGTCGGACTGCAAGCGCGTGCACTGCGTTGCCTTGCGTACCGACGGCCGACCGTGTGCTGCCGCAGGCTTCGATCGATGAAGTCGCAACCCTGCCGGACATCCTCTTTGGAGCACCACGATGATTGAAATACGCAAAGGTCAGGCGCCCTCGCCGTTGTCCAGGCAGGCCTTCGGCGAGCGCTACCGTGCCGGCTTCGTCGATCCGGCGTTCGCGGCTGAGCAGGCCGCCATCGCCCGCCTGGAGGAGATCGCCTGGCAGGCCTTCGACGAGGGCCGCAAGGCACCGGTGACGCGCCTGGCCGGTCCGGGTTACGCCGACCCGGCTTACGAGCTGTCTGTGGAGTGGCTCGCCACCCGACAGGCCATCGATCAGGCGCAGTTGGCTTGGGGCAAGCCATCCACCAAGTCGCGTGTGCTGCTGGTGTGCGGCAGCGCCCGCAACGACGGCACCTGCCCCGGCGAAATCTCCAAGACCTGGCGCCTGACCGAGATTGCACAGCAGGTCGTGCAGGCCGCCGGTGTCGAAGCCGATGTGCTGGACCTGAGCCTCGTCACCTCCGAGTACGGCCGCCACATCCACCCCTGCAAGGGCTGCGTGTCGAGCGCCATGCCGCTGTGCCACTGGCCCTGCAGCTGCTATCCGAACCATGCACTGGCGCAGACCCACGACTGGATGGCCGAGATCTATGAACGCTGGGTCGCCGCGCATGCGGTGATCCTGCTGGCGCCGACCTATTGGTACCAGTCGCCGAGCCCGCTGAAACTGATGATCGACCGCCTGGTGTGTGCCGATGGCGGCAACCCAGACCCGACCACCACGCACGGCAAGAAGGTGGCCGAGGCCAAGCAGATCGAGGCGCAGGGCTGGGGCTTCCCCAAGCACCTGGCAGGCCGTGCGTTCGGCGTGGTCGTGCACGGCGATGTGGCCGGCGTTGAAGACCATCGCCGCAACCTCTGCGACTGGCTGGAATGGATGGGCCTGATCGATGCCGGTGCGGCCGCCAAGCTCGACCGCTACGTCGGCTATTACGAGCCGTATTTCAGCAGCCATGAGGCGCTGGACCGGGATAGCGCCGTGCAGGAAGAAGTGCGCAACGTCGCCCGCTCGGTGGTGGGTGCTGTCAAAGAATTGCGCGCGGGACGTTTGAGCCAGCCCGATGCGTCCGTCGAGGCTCCGCGACCGAAGTAACGCGGGCGCATCACGCAGTCCGACCGTTGCCCCGCCCCAAACGTTACACAACTGAAAGGTTCATCATGATCGAGAAGACCGCCAGCGTGCATTGGGAAGGCCCCGGCAAGAAAGGCCAGGGCCAGATCAGCACCGAAACCGGGGCGCTCAAGCGCTACCCCTATGGTTTTGCCAGTCGCTTCGAAGACGACCGCCGCGGCACCAACCCCGAAGAAATTCTGGGCGCCGCCCACGCCGCGTGTTTCACGATGGCATTTTCGTTCGCATGCGACAAGGCGGGCTTTGCCACCACGTCGGTCGACACCGAGGCGAGGGTGCGCCTGACGTCGCAGGGCGACGGGTTTGTCATCGACCGCATTGCGCTGACCTTGAAGGCCGTCGTACCCGGCATCGACGAGGCACGGTTCCAGGACATCGCCTTGGCTGCCAAACACGATTGCCCGCTGTCGAAGGCACTGGCGAGCGTGGCCGAAATCAGCCTGCAGGCGACGCTCGCCAAAGGATCCCCATGAACAGCGAAAACAGTGCCCCGATGCCCGAAGCGGCGCTGGCCGCCGCCGATCACTCGCTGGGCGACCCGCATGCGAGCGTGATACTGCTGGAGTACGGCGATTACGAATGCCCGGCCTGTATCCAGGCCGAGCCGCTGAGGCAGCACCTTGTCGAAACCTGCGGAAAGCGAATGCGATTCGTGTTTCGGCACTTTCCGCTGGTGGAGACGCACGCGCACGCCGAATTGGCCGCCGAGGCCGCTGAAGCAGCGGCCGCGCAAGGCAAATTCTGGGAGATGCATCACCTGCTGTTCAGCCCGCCACATCAGTTGGCGCTGGCAGCATTGACCGCCCATGCGAAATCCATCGGCCTGGACATGAACCGATTCAACGGCGAAATGGCGGACCGGATCTACACGCAAAGGATCCATGAGCACCGCCGCGCTGGCGACCGCAGAGGCATTCGGGCCACGCCTGCCTTCTTTCTGGACGGGGCGCCGGTGGATGTCTCGTTCGGCTTCGAGAAACTGGAACAGGCCATTCGCACCGCCCTTGATGCCGCCCCGCACCCGGAGCAACAGTAGGAACGCTGTGCGTGGTCCCGGGCCCTTCGGTCCTGGCCATGCAAGGACTGGCCCCTGCAGTGGCTGAACTTCGCCGTCGAGCACCGGCCGCGACGCGGTCTCGTCGTTTTGGCACCGCAAAGATCCCGCCGCCGTGAACTTCACATGAGGAATCGATGAGCACGCCTTCCTAGCATCGGGGGGCGGTGTCGGCCAGCCGAACGCCGCTTCCCACCACCGACCAGCCAGGAGTTTCCCAATGACCCGATTTCTCCCCCGCCCCGTGCAAACCGCCCTGAGCGCCGCCGCCCTGATGACGGTTTGCGCCTCAGCCCATGCCGCCCTCGTTGACGTGACGGTCACGGTGCAGAACCTCGCGCCCGCCAACAGCATCAGCTTCGCGCCCCTGCACATCGGCTTCAACAACGGCAGCTTCGACGCCTTCAACCTCGGTGGCGTGGCCACCGCCCCGATCATCTCGGTGGCCGAAGGCGGTGGCGGCGAAGCCTGGCAAGCCGCGTTTGCCGCGACCCAGCCGAGCGCCACCCGCGGCACCATCGGCGGCCTGCTGTTGCCGGGTGCCAGCAACAGCATGACTTTCCGCGTCGACACGTCGATCAACCGGTACTTCACCTTCGGCTCGATGGCGGTGCCCAGCAATGACTTTTTCATCGGCAATGACGACCCCTTCGAGTACCTCCTGCTCAACGCTGCTGGCAACCTCCTCATTCCCAGCATCGTCGTCAAGGCCGTCGAGATCTGGGACGCCGGTTCAGAGGTCTTCGACCCCGCGGCGGCTGCCTTCGTGGGCAACAACGACCTGCGCCGTGACCAGAACTCGGTGGTGGCCTTCAACTTCGCTGAACTCGCGGCCTTCAACGGGCTGACCCCGGGCGCCGGCTACACCTTCAACAGCGCCTTGACGGCCGACAGCGATGTCTACGGCATCTCGTTCGGCGTGTCGCCCGTGCCAGAGCCAGGCAGCTACGCGCTGATGGCGGCGGGCCTGGTGGGCTTGGGCTTCGTG
>JBBSCX010000248.1:0-5763 GCA_038249905.1 Burkholderiales bacterium | reverse complement strand
TTCTTCGGCGGGCTGGAAGACCAGATAGACGGTGCCGTCGAAATTGCGGTGCCTTGACAAGTGCTTGGCCGCCGCCAGCAGCATGGCGGTGTGGCCGTCGTGGCCGCAGGCGTGCATCTTGCCGGGGTGCTGGCTGCGGTGTGCAAAGTGGTTGTGCTCAGTCATCGGCAATGCGTCGATGTCGGCACGCAGGCCCACGGCGCGGTCGGAGCTGCCGTTCTTGACGATGCCGACCACGCCCGTCGTGCCCATGCCCCGGTGGATGGGGATGCCCCAGTCCGTCAATGCCTTGGCGATCAGGTCGGCGGTGCGCACTTCCTGGAAGCACAGCTCGGGGTGGGCGTGGATCTCGCGCCGCAGCGCGGTGATGGCCGCGACGTCGGCCAGGATGGGTTCGATCAGGTTCATGGCAGCAGGTCTCCGGTCGCAGGAACAAGCACAGGCAGAAGCACGGGCAAAAGCACAGACAGAGATGCATCTTAGCCAGCCGCTCCGCCCGCCTGTGCCATAGTCTTTTGCATGTCCACGCCCGCTACTGTCCCGGCCGGCACCACGCACGTGGTGCAGGCCGTCTGCCCCCACGACTGCCCCGACACCTGTGCCCTGCACGTCACGGTGCAGGACGGCATGGCCATCAAGGTGCAGGGCGACCCGGCGCACCCGCCCACCGCGGGCGTGTTGTGCACCAAGGTCAGCCGCTACACCGAGCGCAGTTACCACGCCGAACGTGTGCTGACGCCGCTGCAGCGCAGCGGGCCCAAGGGCAGCGGGCAGTTCAAGCCGATCACGTGGGATCAGGCGCTGGACACCATCGCCGCCCGGCTGCAGGCCATCGCGGCCGACCCGGCGCGCGGGCCCGAGGCCATCCTGCCCTACAGCTATGCCGGCACCATGGGCCTGGTGCAGGGAGACGGCATGGCGGCGCGCTTTTTTCACCGCCTGGGTGCGTCCCGACTGGACCGCACCATCTGCGCGAACGCTGGCGGCGAGGCCCTGGCCGCCACCTACGGCGCCAAGGTCGGCATGCACACCGAGTTTTTCGCCGAGTCCAGGCTGATCCTGATCTGGGGCAGCAACTCGATCGCCTCCAACCTGCACTTCTGGACCCTGGCGCAGCAGGCCAAGCGCGACGGCGCCAAGCTGATCGCGATCGACCCGCGGCGCACCGAGACGGCCGAGAAGTGCCACCAGCACATCGCCCTGCGGCCCGGCACCGACGGCGCGCTGGCCCTGGGGCTGATGCACGAGCTGATCACGCACGGCTGGCTCGACCACGACTACATCGACCGCCATGTGGCCGGCTTCGAGCCGTTGCGTGAACGTGCATTGCAATGGCCGCCCGAGCGCGCGGCCGCCACCTGCGGCATCGGTGCCGACGAGATTCGGCAACTGGCGCACGACTACGCCACGACCCGGCCGGCAGCCATCCGCCTGAACTACGGCATGCAGCGGGTGCGCGGTGGCGGCAATGCGGTGCGGCTGATCGCGCTGCTGCCGTGCCTGACAGGGGCCTGGCGGCATCGCGCCGGGGGCCTGATGCTGTCGGCCAGCGGTTGGTTTGCGCAGGCGCGGCGCGACGTCTGGCTGCAGCGCCCGGACCTGATGGCCGTGGTGCACGGGCCGCGCCTGCCGCGCATCGTCAACATGAGCAGCATCGGCGACGAACTGAACCGCGAGGCCGCAGCCGACTTCGGGCCGCGCATCGATGCGCTCGTGGTCTACAACAGCAACCCGGTGGCGGTGGCGCCGCAGAGCCGGCGCGTGGTGCAAGGCTTTGCGCGCGAAGACCTGTTCACCGTCGTGCTCGAGCACTTCTTGACCGACACCGCCGACCACGCCGACATCGTGCTGCCCGCGACCACGCAGCTGGAGCATTGGGACGCCCACAGCGCCTACGGCCACACCTGGGCGATGCTGAACCGGCCGGCGATTGCGCCGCTGGGCCAGGCGCGCAGCAACGCGCAGATCTTCCGCGACCTGGCCGCGCGCATGGGCTTCACCGAGCCCTGCTTCAGCGACAGCGACGAGGCCATGGCGCTGGGCGCCTTCGAGCCCGAGGTGGTGGACATCGCTCAATTGCAAGCACAAGGCTGGGCCCGGCTGCCGGTCGCCGCTGCACCGTTTGCCGAGGGCGGTTTCCCGACGCCCGACGGCAGGGTCGTCGTCGATGCCCCGGGGCTGGGGGTGCCCGACTTCGTTGCGCCCTACGAAAGTGCCGCCTCGGCGCCGGCCCTGGCCGCGCGCTACCCGCTGGCGATGATCTCGCCGCCGGCGCGCAACTTCCTCAACAGCAGCTTTGCCAACGTCAAGAGCCTGCGCGACATCGAGGGTGAACCGCGGCTGGAGATGCACCCCGACGACGCCGCCGCACGCGGCATCAGCGACGGCGTGCTGGTGCGGGTCTTCAACGACCGCGGCAGCCATGTGAGCCGCCTGGCACTGAACGGGCGCGCCCGCGCCGGCGTCGTGCACGGCCTGGGCATCTGGTGGCGCAAGCAGGGTTTCGACGGCACCAATGTCAACGAACTGACGCACCAGCGGCTGACCGACATCGGCCGCGCGCCTTCGTTTTACGACTGCCTGGTGCAGGTCGAGGCCGCGCCGGTCGACGCGCCCCATTTCGCCGTCGCCTGAATGTGGCGGCGCGCTTCGGGAGTGCAGCGGGCAGGGCACGGGGCAAGGCGCCCGGCAGAACACCCGTCAGAACGACAGGCAGGACGGCCTTGAAGCCAGCCAGCAGGATGCGCCTGGGCCTGGGGCTGACGGCATTGCTGGCCGCGGCCGCGGTGAGCCTGACCACCGGCTGCAGCACGCTGGCCTACTACGGCCAGGCCGTCAGCGGCCATCTGGACCTGGTGCAGCGCGCCCGCCCGGTGCCCGACTGGCTGGCCGACCCGGCCACACCGGCGCCATTGCGCGAACGCCTGGCGCTGAGCCAGCAGATGCGCGACTTCGCCATTGCCGAACTGGCCCTGCCCGACAACCGCAGCTACCGCCGCTATGCCGACCTCGGCCGCGAGGCCGTGGTGTGGAACGTGGTGGCCGCGCCCGAGTTGTCGCTGACGCTGAAGACCTGGTGTTTTCCGATGATGGGCTGCGTCGGCTACCGCGGCACCTTCAAGCGCGCACCGGCCGATGCGACGGCCGCCGAACTGCGCGCCCAGGGCTACGAGACCCATGTCTACGGCGTGCCCGCCTACAGCACGCTGGGCAAGACCGACTGGCTGGGGGGCGACCCGCTGCTGAACACCTTCATCACCTGGTCCGAGCCCGATCTGGCCGGCCTGATCTTTCACGAGCTGGCGCACCAGGTGGTCTATGTCGACGACGACACCGAGTTCAACGAAAGCTATGCCACCGCCGTCGAACGCCTGGGCCGCGCACGCTGGCTGGCGCGCCGCGGCGACGCGCCAGCCACGCAGACGCAGGAAGCCGAACGCGAGCGCCGCGAGGGCTATCGCGACGACTTCCGTCTGCTGACGCGCCGCACCCGCGAGGCGCTGCAGGAGCTGTACGCCAGCGACCTGCCCGACGCCGACAAGCGCCAGCGCAAGGCCCTGCTGCTGGATGTGCTGCGCGCCGACCATGCCGCCCTGAAGGCCGGTGCCTGGGCCGGCTATTCGGGCTACGACCGCTGGATGGCCGGCGTCAACAATGCGCAACTGGCGGTGCAGGCGGCCTACGACGCCCAAGTGCCGGCCTTCGAGCGCCTGTTCGAACGCGAGGGCCGCGACTTCACGCGCTTCCACCGTGCCGTGCGCGACATCGCCGCCTTGCCGAAGGACCGCCGCCGCGCCACACTCGCGGCCCTCGCCGAAGGACGAGACCCGCCCGCCGCGGGGTCAGCCTCCGCCCCCGCCTCCACCTCCACCCCCCCCCCCACCTCCCCCTCCTCCCCCAGGAGCCCCTGACGTGCCCGACATCAACATCCACCGAGACCACAGCCTGGGCCTGCCCAGGGCGCGCAAGATCGCCTGGCAGTGGGCCGAAGAGGTGGAGAACAAGTTCGACATGGAATGCACCGTGATCGAAGGCGAGACCAGCGACACGGTGGAGTTCACACGCAGCGGGGTCAACGGTCGCTTGATCGTCGCGGGCGACCACTTTGAGCTGGACGCCAAGCTGGGCTTTCTGCTCGGCGCCTTCAGCAAGTCCATCGAGGCGGAGATCTGCAAGAACCTGGACGCGTTGCTGGCGAAGGCGGAAAGGGGTGCGGACAAGGGTGCCGACAAGGGGGACGACAAGGGTGCCGACGAGACCGCCCCGAAGCCCGCACGCAAGCCCGCACCCAAGCCCGCACCCAAGACTGCACCCAGGACTGCACCCAAGACTGCACCCCAAGCCGCCGCCAAGTCGAAGCCCAAGGACTGAAGCCGCCGCACACCATGCAAAGACGCACCCTCATCCGCGCCGCCACTGCCGCTGCGCTCGGCGCCCCCGCCTTGTCCGGTCTGGCGCAGCAGCGCGTGACGCTGAAGTTCCACACCTTCATGGCCCCGGTCAGCCAGGTCTGGCTGAGCATGCACAAACCCTGGATGGCGCAGGTCGAGCAGGCCAGCGGCGGGCGCATCCGCTTCGAACCCTATCCCGCCATGCAGCTCGGCGGCAGCCCGCCGCAGCTGTACGAACAGGTGCGCGACGGCGTGGTCGACGTGGTGTGGACGCTGCCCGGCTACACCGCAGGCCGCTTCCCTCGCGTCGAGGCTTTTGAGCTGCCGTTCATGATGAACGAGGCCGAGGCGACGTCCAAGGCGCTGTGGGCCTATGCACAGCAGCACGCCGCCGACGAGTTCAAGGACACCCAGGTACTGGCCCTGCATGTGCACGGCCCGGGCGTGATCCACACCGTCAGCAAGCCGGTGCGCGCCGCGGCCGATCTGCGTGGCCTGAAGATGCGGGGCCCGACGCGACAGGTGACGAAATTGCTGGGTGCGATCGGCGCCTCGCCTGTCGGCATGCCGCTGCCGCAGATCCCTGACGCGCTGAGCCGCGGCACCATCGACGGTTGCGTCATCCCCTGGGAGGTGGTGCCCTCGATCAAGGTGCAGGAGCTGACACGCTTTCATGCGGAACTGCCCGCGGGCAGCCCGGCGCTGTACACCAGCACCTTCGTGATGGCGATGAACAAGGCCCGCTACGAGGCGCTGGCGCCCGACCTCAAGGTCGTCATCGATGCCCATTCGGGTGCCGCCACCAGCGCCTGGCTGGGCCGCACGCAGCAGGCCAACGATGTGGGCGGGCGCCAGTCGGCCGTCAGTCGCGGCAACACCGTCCACACTTTCGGCACGGCCGAGGCGCAGGAGTTTCGTCGCCTGTCGGCCGCCATCGACGACGAGTGGGTGGCCGACATGAACGCGCGCGGCTTCAACGGACGGGTATTGCTGGACGCGGCGCGCTCGCTGATCGCGCAGCACGCGCGGAGCTGAACCGCGCCGGCTGCGCCAGGGGCGCTCAGCGCTCGGCAGCCGGCGCCCGGCAGCCGGCACTCGGCGCCCGGCGCGCTCCAGCACTACCCGCCGCGCCCGGCGCTCAGATCGCCTGCGTGCGCTCGATCAGCCAGGCCAGGGCCTCGCCACTGACGCGCGGTGCCAGGCGTTCGCGCACGGTGGCGTGATAGCCGTTGAGCCAGTCGATCTCGTCATTGCGCATCAGGCTGCGCAGGATGCAGCGGGTGTCGATGGGGCACAGCGTCAGGGTCTCGAATTCGAGAAACTCGCCGAATTCCTCGCTCGTGGCCGCGGGCACGTTCAGCACCAGGTTCTC
>JBBSCX010000247.1:0-5772 GCA_038249905.1 Burkholderiales bacterium | reverse complement strand
TGTGGGTGTGAATCGGGTGCGTGGACATCGGCGGTGGCTCCGGCAAGCAGGCTTGCAGGGTGGAGATGCACCCTGCCTCCTCCAATAGCGCAGCCCCGCAACCCCAAAAGGATCACGCGCCGCCAAAGTCCTGCAGCACCCGGCGCTGTCGCAGCCCACCACAATGATTGCCATGCTGTCCCCCGGGCCCGATGCGGCCGAGATCACACAATGGCTGCAGGCGCTGGACGTCGAGGCTGGCGTTGTCGACGCCGGTCGCCAGGCTGGCGCGGCCCGCGCCCCGCCTGCCTTCAACGACAAGGCCAATGACCGCGCCGCCGCGCTGTTCACGGCGCTGTATGCCGATCTCAAGCGGCAGGCCGCCGGCCACATGCGGCGCGAGGACGCCGGGCACACGCTCAGCGCCACCGCGCTGACGCACGAGGCCTGGTTCCGGCTGAACGAGCAGACACGCACGCAGTGGGCCAGCCGCGGCCACTTCCTGGGCATGGCGTCGATCATGATGCGGCGCATCCTCGTCAATCACGCGCTGGCCAAGCGCGCCGACAAGCGCGACGCCGAGTTGGTGTCGCTGACCCTGACCGAGGCGCAACAGATCGGCCATGAGACACCGGCCGAGGTGGTGCGTGTGCACGACGCGCTGCTGGAGTTCGAGACCATCGACCCGCGCGCTGCCAAGGTGGTCGAGCTGAAGTTCTTCGGCGGCCTGGAAACCGAAGAGATCGCCGCCGTGCTGGGCGTGTCGGCCCCCACCGTCAAGCGCGACTGGGCGCTGGCGCGGGCCTGGCTGCACCGCGCGCTCGGCGCGCAGATTTAGGCGGGCAGACGCGCGCGCCTGCCCTCATCGGCCAGCCGCGATCCGCCCGTCTCTACCCGCCCGTCTCTACCCGCCCGTCTCTACCCATCCGCCAGCGCCTTCCAGGCCAGGATGGCGCCGATCAGCAACGGCTGGTGCAGCATGTAAAAGCTCAGGCTCCAGCGCCCCAGCACGGCCAGCGGCCGCAGCGCCGGCGGCACCGCGCCTGCCAACAGGCTGCGGCGATGGGCCAGCAGCCATTGGCCGGCGGCCAGGCCCCACAACATCACGCCCAGCCAGGGCAGCAGCGGCACGTAGTCTTCGGTGACAGGCTTGGCCGTCACCAGGCCGACCCAGTTCGTCCAGCGGCTGTCGAAGAAGGGGTGGGCGACAAACTGCGGCAGCGCGATCACCAGCGCGCCCAGCGGCCACAGCCAGGCGCGCAAAGGCGCGGCGAAGCGGCACACGATCAGCATCAGCACGATGCCATGCAGCACGCCGAAGCTGATCCAGCTGCGCGGAAACATCAGCATCGAACCGATGCTGACCAGCAGCGCGCAGCCCGCCACCTGGGCCCAGCGGCGCCAGAATCTGGAGGACCAGCGGGGCCCGCGCTGCCCCACCCCCAGCGCCACCGCCTGCGCCAGCCCGGCGCAGAACAGGAAGCCGCTGACGATGGCCGTGCGCTGCCAGGTCCAGAACGGGTCGCGGTAAAAGTCCTGGCGCGGCAGCACGTCGCCGAACAGCACACCCAGGTGGTTGAGGTCGAAGGCGAAGTGAAAGGCCGCCATCCACAGGATGGCCACGGCGCGCAGCGCGTCGAGCCGGTCGAAGCGTGCGCCGGCGCTCAATCGGTCTTCTCGTAGATGTCGCCGAAGCCGCGGCCGTCCCAGGCGTAAAGCAGGATGGCCGCGTGCAGGCAGGGCCCGGCGCCTTTGGGGCTGAACAGGCCCACGCACTGCCCCCCGTCGCGGCGCACGCTGCGGTAGACGACCCCGGCCGATCCGGCGGCGCGCAAAGCCTCGCCCAGGGCGCGGCCGGCGCCGTAGTCGTCGGGGTCGTACACCGCAAGGCTGACGGCACCGACGGGAAGCAGGTCGTGCAGCCGCGCGTCGATGGGCACGTGGTACAGCCGCATCGGCAGGTGCATCGCCGGCTGCGCGGTGGCGGCCAGGAAGCGGGCATGGTGGTGCCGCGTCTCGGCCACCGCGGTCTCGCGTTCACGGGCGGCGTAGAAAACGCCATGGCGGCCGTCGGCAAAGCGGCTGCCCTGGCTGTTGACGTGGGTGAAGGCGGCCATCAGCGGGCCGCTGCCGGGGCCGAAGCGGCGCAGTTCAGGCGGCACCCGCTCGATGGCGCCGATCTCGTCGCGCATGCGCTCGTTGCTCAGGGCTTCGAGCGCGTAGAGGGCGTCGAAGTCGGCGGCGTCGGCCACGCGGTCGAACAGGCTGACGCTGGGGTGGCGCGTGGGCACGATGCGGCAGGCCGGTTGCCAGCGCACGCGCCGCAACTCGGGAGACGGCGTCGAGGCCGGGGCCTGGACTGGGACCGCAGGCGTCAAGACCAGCCGCCGCCGCGCACGCCGTCGAGGTAGCGCCGCACGAGATTCAGGTCGCTGACATTGCCGGCCAGCATGCGCGCCAGCGCCGTGCCACCGCCGAAGAGGGCTGTCGCATTGGGCTGGCGCACCCAGGCGTCGGCCGCGGCGGCATCGGGCAGCAGGATCTGCAGGCTCTTGTAGATGCCCAGCAGGTTGGACAGCCGCTCCAGCGTGTCGCGCGGCAGGCTGGCCTTGTCGGGCGCCTTGCGCCAGACGAAGTAGGTCGACCGTGGCGGCTGTCCCAGCAGGCACAGCTGTTCGTCCACGCTCAGGCCCCAGGCCTGGGAAATGCGCGCGAAGGCACGCAGGCCGGCGGCGGCCATCTCGGCCGCGGTCGGGGTGGTGGCCGGGCTGGTGGGGTCCGCACGGTAGCGGGCGGCGGCTTCGGCAACGTGCAGGGCGCTCATATGAATCCCGTAGTGGACTTCGCATGCATATTAGTCCACGAAAGGATCTTCTGTCCAGCCTGAGCCTGTGGGCGCCGTCACGGGTCGCTGAAGCGCCCGCCCTCCCGGGCTTTTTGCTGCACGGCAGCCGCCGGCTCGAAGCGCGGGCCGAAACAAGCGGCCAGCTCGCGCGAGCGTGCGACGAAGGCCTCTGCCCCCATGGCGTTGATGAACTGCAAGGCGCCGCCATGGAAAGGCGCAAAGCCCCAGCCGAAGATGCTGCCGATGTTGGCGTCGGCCACCGTGCGCAGCACGCCTTCTTCAAGACAGCGCGCCGCCTCGTTGGCCTGCGCGAACAGCAGCCGGTCCATCAATTCCTGCTGGGGTGGCTGCGCTGCGGCGACGGGGTAACGCGTGGCCAGTTCGGACCACAGCGCCTTGCCGCCTTCGACGTCATCGCCATATTCGTAGAAGCCATGGCCCGCCTTCTTGCCGATGCGGCCCAGTGCGCACATCTGCCGCACTACGGCCATGCCCGGGTGTTCCTGGCAGGGCACGCCCTCGGCCGCCAGATCGTGCAGCGTCTGGTCGGCCACATGCAAGGCCAGGCTCAGGCTCACCTCGTCTTGCAGCGCCAGCGGCGGCATGGGCATGCCGGCCTGCAGGCCGGCCACCTCGATGCTGCGCGGGTGCACCCCCTCGGCCAGCATCGCGATGCCTTCCATCAAGTAGGTGCCAAAGACGCGGCTGGTGTAGAAGCCGCGCCTGTCGTTGACGACGATGGGCGTCTTGCCGATCTGCAGCACGAAGTCGAAGGCGCATGCCAGGGTCGCTTCGTCGGTGGCCGCGCCGACGATGATTTCCACCAGCGGCATCTTGTCCACCGGGCTGAAGAAATGCAGGCCGATGAACTGCGCCGGCCGCACGCTGGCCCGCGCCAGGCCGGTGATGGGCAGGGTGCTGGTGTTGGACGCGAACACCGCGCCGGTGCCGATCACGGCTTCGGCCTTGATCGTCACCTCGGCCTTGACCGCGCGGTCTTCGAACACGGCTTCAATCACCAGATCGCACCCCGCCAGCGCATCGAAGGCCGTCGTCGGCGTGATGCGCGCGAGCAGTGTATCGCGCTGCTGTGCGGTGCTGCGGCCGCGCTTGACGGCCTTGTCCAGCAGACCCTGCGAGTGCGCCTTGCCCTGGTCGGCAGCCGCCTGCGTGGTGTCGAGCAGCACCACCTCGATGCCGGCCCTGGCGGCGACATACGCGATGCCCGCGCCCATCATGCCGGCGCCCAGGATGCCGAGCCGCTGCACCTTGATCGCCGCGGGACCGGCAGGCCGAGAAGCCCCCTTCTTGATCGCGTTCAGCTGGTACCAGAGCGTGCCGATGAGATTCTTCGCCACCTGTGACGTCGCGCAGGCCGCGAAGTAGCGGCTCTCGACCTCGCTGGCGGCGTCGAAGCCCAGCAGCCCGCCTTCGAACACCGCGCTCAGGATGTGCTGCACCGCCGGGTAGTTGCCCCAGGTCTTGCCGGCAGCCACCGAGGGCGCGATAGCCAGCATCTGGGCCACGGCCGGCGACCGCGAATCGCCACCCGGAAAGCGAAACTTCGGTGCGTCCCAGGGCTGCCTGGCCTTCGGGTTGGCCAGCGCCCAGGCGCGCGCCTGGGCCAGCAGTGCGTCGCGCGCAACTGCGGTCCCCGTCAGCAGGCCCATCGCCAGCGCCTTGGCCGGCGCGATGTCGTTGCCCTGGGTCATGATCTCCAGCGCCGTCTGCATGCCCAGCAGGCGCGGCAGTCGCACCGTGCCACCGCCGCCGGGCAACAGGCCCAACTTGACTTCGGGCTGGCCCAGCTTCAACTTCGCATCATCGATGGCAAAGCGCGCATGGCAGGCCAGCGCGAGCTCCAGCCCGCCACCCAGCGCGTGACCGTTGATGGCGGCCACCACCGGCTTGCCGCAGGTCTCCATGCGGCGCAGCACGGCCTTCATCTGCATCGTGGCCTCGAACGCCTGCTGCGCGGTGGTGATGGCGTACAGCTTGTCGATGTCGCCGCCGGCGCAGAAGTCGGCCTTGGCCGAAGTCAGCACCAGGCCCTTGATGGCGGCGTCCGACGCCACCTGCTCGACGACGGCGTGCAGCGCCTGCATCAGCGCCTCACAGACCACGTTCATCGGATGGCCGGGCAGGTCCATGGTCGCGATGGCGATGCCGTCGTCACCGACGCGGAGGGTGATCGCGCTGGTCATGCTCAAAGCCTCTCGATGATCGTGGCGATGCCCATGCCGCCGCCCACACACAGCGTGGCGCAGCCGGTGGCGAGATCGCGGCGTTCCAGCTCGTCCAGCAAGGTGCCCAGGATGATGCAGCCCGTGGCGCCCAGCGGGTGGCCCATGGCGATGCTGCCGCCGTTGACGTTGACGCGGTCCAGGCCCACACCCAGGTCGCGCGCCGTCTTCATCGGCACCACGGCAAAGGCCTCGTTGATTTCCCACAGGTCGATGTCGCCCGCAGTCATGCGCGCCTTGGACAGCGCCTTGTGCACGGCCGGCGTCGGGCCGGTCAGCATGATGGTGGGCTCGCTGCCAACCACCGCCGCGGCCCTGATGCGCGCGCGCGGCTTCAGCCCCGCCTTGCGCCCGCCCTCGGCCGAACCCACCAGCATCAGCGCCGCGCCATCGACGATGCCGCTGCTGTTGCCCGCGTGGTGCACGTGCCGGATGCGCTCGACCGTCGTGTACTTGCGCAGCGCCGTGGCATCGAAGCCCATCTGGCCCATCATCGCGAAGCTCGGTTCCAGCTTGGCCAGGCTCTGTGCCGAGGTGCCTTCGCGGATGGTCTCGTCGCGGTCCAGCAGCAGCAGCCCGGCGATGTCGTGCACGGCCACCACGCTGCGCGCAAAGTGTCCGGCCGCGCGGGCCGCGGTCGCGCGCCGGTGCGACTGCACGGCAAAGGCATCGACGTCGTCGCGCGAGAAGCCTTCCAGCGTCGCA
>JBBSCX010000246.1:0-5790 GCA_038249905.1 Burkholderiales bacterium | reverse complement strand
CGTGGCGATAGGGCAGGGGCGGCAGGTCCCACTGGCGGTCGGGCTCGGTACGCGCAGCGTAGAACACCGTCAGGTCAATGCCGGCGACCCGTGACAAGCGGTCCAGCACCGGCACGCGGTATGGCGCCGGGATGTTGGTGACGAAGGCGACCCGCACTGGGGTCATGACAACTGGGCCCGGAGCGTCCGGGTCATCGGTAGCTCTGGTCCCAGCACGGGCAGCAGGTGCAGGCTTCATGGCGACACCTGGCTGCGAGTCGACATGTCAAGCGCAAAAACCAAGCTGCACACCAAAGCAAGGAGAGATCACGGCGCGTTGAGAACATCGAAACCCACTGGCCTTGAGGCGTTCAAGTAGGGCGATGGTAGCCGGCACGGCGCGTAGCCGAACCGACTTGGGCGGCCGGTGCTCAGCGTGGTCCGAGGCTGCACCCGGCGGCATTGACGACCCGCCCCGCGGGGGTGCCAGGGCACGTGTCGTGGCTGTCCGGGATGCCATCCATGTCGGCGTCGATCATCCTGGCGGGTTGCACGAAGAGCAGCAGAGCGGTGCGCGGGGCCAGGCTGACGGGCCAAGCCAAAGGGCCCAGGCCAGTCAATGACACGGCCTCGGCGCACACCCCTGCCTGCTGGAGCGGCGGCGGGCAGGCCACCTGCCCCGAAGTGGCCCCGGCATTGACCACAGCGGCCGTGGTGAAGGCCGACAGCATGGGCTCCACAGGCACCACCTCGACGTTGGCCAGCGCGACGGACGTGCCGGGCATCATGCCCTGCACGTCCAGCCGCGCGCCGTTGTCGCCCGTGGCCGGGTCGCGTGCGTTGACGGTCTTGGTCGCCTGCATAACCACGGCGTGCCGCGCCATCGTGCGCCCGGCCGTGAAGGTGACGGTGTCGGCTGTGGACAGCGCCTCGTAGCTGTTGGTGCCGCCGCCGCCACGGCGCAACACCACCTGCACCGGCTGCGCGTCCTGGTCGGCCGCCAGGTCCATGCTGATGCGGTACCACTGGCCCGCCACGACACTGAAGTGGGGCGTGCTGACCAGCCCGCTGGACCCGCCAGCCTGGTAACGCAGGCAGGGCCCACTGTCGCAGGCCTGCAGCAGCAATTGCCCGCGTGGTGCGGTCCCGTTCCAGTCGCTCCAGCCCGCCAGGCCGGCCGCCAGGCTGCCGTTGGGCACCGCGTTAGCCCCCGCCGGCACGTAACTGGCGTAGGGCGTCAGGCTGGTGGCGGTGGCGTTGGTGTCCAGCGGCAGCAACGACCCCACGTCCCGCGCCCCGCGCCATTGCGCTGCCGTGTACGGCCGCGAGCCGGTGGCGGTGCTGACGACGGCGACCGCAGGCACCGCGCGGTCGTAGTAGTGGTTGCGGTCAAAGCTGCCGAAACCCTGGGTGCTGTTGAAGTTGGTCTGCAGCCACAGGCCGACGCTTCCCGGCAGCACGGGCGCGATCTGGTTGTCTTCCACGACGATGCCGAACACGTCGCCGGCAGCGCGCTCGCGATTGCGAGTCGCCTGCAGCCAGATCTGGCTACGGCGGTTGGCGTACAGGCGGTTGCCACGCAGAGTGCTGTTCTGCGACACGTGGACCTGAATGCCGTGGTCGGCATCGATCACAGTGTTGCCTTCTACCAGCGCGCCCGTGGTCGATTCGTCCAGATATATGCCTTGGGCGGCGCTGCCCCGCGCTGCCGGCGGCTTGCCAACGGTCGTACCGCGGCTGCGGATGACGGTGTTGCCGCGGATGGTGACGTTGCGGCTGGACCAGGTTTGGATGCCGCCACAGTCATCGAACTGGCTGCACGCGCCATAAACAAAGTTGCCCTGGACCTCGCTGCCGCTGCCCACGCGCACGCCGATGTAGCCGCTGTTGACGACGACGTTGCCGCTGATGACGGCGCGCGCTCCTGCGGCGACGGCGGCATAGGCGGCCACGGGCAGCGTGGCCACGACCTCGGCCTCCATGCGTACCGCGCTGTCCCGCACCAGGCTGTTGCGCAAGGTCAGGTCCGACGCGGACACCTGAAGGTGGTGGTCGCCATGAATCGCATCGGCCCCGGTGCGCAGCAAGGCGCTGCCGTCGATGAACAGGAACTGGCTGGCACTGGCCTCGACGCCGACCCCGGCTGAGTCTTCAACCAGCAGGTTTCGCAACTGCACCCCCCTGCTGCCGGTGGCTATGACGCCCGTGCCGACTCGACGCACGGCCAGGCCTTCTAGCGCGACATGCGAGCGGCTGGCGAGGTCTACGCCCGCGGGCAGCACTGTGGCCAGCATCGGCGCAGCAGGTGCGGCCCCGCCTGGCATCCAGGCCAGCAGGCTGCCGGTGGCAGGGTCGTGGTACCACTCGTTGGGGCTGTCCAGCATCCACCGCTGGCCGACGAAGTAGTAGCCGAAGCCAGCCTGGGCCGCGTAGCGCAGGGGCTCGCCCAGGGTGATGCGGCGACCGTCGACCGCCATCACCCGTACGTCGTCCATCCACCACTCGTTGGTGCGTACCCGCACGCGGGCGCCGTCTTGCAGGCGCACGCCGGCAGGCAGCTGCAGGTCTTCGCCGGTCAGCAACGTGGACGTGTCCGTGCTGCTGGCGGACAGCGGGAGGTAGGGCGAGGAAGGTTCTTCTGCGCGGTGGCCGCGGTTGGGGTGGTGCGCCACCCGCCACACCGTCGCGCCAGAGGTGAGCGCCAGCACGGACTGGTCGACACGCGCTTCCCAGATGGCGCCCGCATGGACACGCCAGTCTGCCGGTTGCAGGGTGATGCTGCCGTCGATGGCGGGGCGCCCTGCAGCCGTGCAGCCTTCGGCGGCACGGACGGTAACGAGGCGCGCCGCCGTGCCGCTGGCCGGCACGCGCAGGGTTTCGCGCCAGGTGCTGCCGCACGCCAGCATCAGGGTGTCGCCGGGCCCCAGGTCGCTGTGCATCACGCGCACCAGGGTCTTCCAGGGGCCGGTAGCGCTGGCCGCGCCTGCGGGCGCGGTGGCGGCGCGGCCGTCGTTGCCGTCGTCGCCGGACTGGCTGTTGACGTGAAATACGCGCCCTCCGGCGGGCATGGGCATGGGCAACGGCACGGCCTGGGGTGGCGCCTCGGGCAAGCCTTCCAGCACGATGCTGGCTGTGGCGCTGAGAGCGCGCGCGGTGCCGATAGCTTCCACATTACTGGTGGTGGGCTGTGCGGCGGGGGCTGGGGTAGGCGTGACAGTCGCCGGCTTGTCGGCCGCTGCGGGATTACTCGGCGACAGAACTTGCGCTGCGCTTTGGTCGGTGCTTGAAAGGGGCGCAACGCTACTACCTGCGGCTTCCCCGCCGCCGCCACATCCCACGATCGACAACGCAAGCGCCCAAGTACAAAGCATGTGCGAGCCTAGCAGCGCGTGGCGGCACGGACGTGGGAAACGGGCAGGGCGGAAAAGCGAGGGCATGTAGCGATGCGCGCGGCATTGGTTGCCGGCGTCCTTGGTCTGGGGGCGAGTACCTGATATCGACCGGGCATCTGCGTACTGAGGCCCCGTCGGGTAACGCCCCCCAGCACCTCGTAAGCATTGGTGCCGTGTCACCACGCCTTCGAGTCGGCGCGAAAGCGGCCCGTCTGCTCGGTCGCTGCGCCCGGCTGAGACTTTCTTCACGGTGCCACTCAACAACAGCTGCGCCCCGCGCCGAGCCTTGATTGCCGCGCCACGCTGAATTCCGTGATTGGTATGCGATGCGCAGCTGCTGAAATTCAAGCCGCCGGCGCTGGCCTGAAGCGGTGGCCCCCAGCTTGCGGGCCCCCCCAACTTCAAAGCTATGAGGCTGAACACCCAAGAACGGACCGCGATAGCCCAAGCTGCGCTTGCTGCCTGGCAGCAGGGCACACGCGTCTCTTTGTTCGGTTCGCGCGTTGACGACGATGCGCGCGGCGGCGACATCGACTTGCTGGTGGAAGCCGGCGAGCCATTGCAAGCCGACGACCTGGTGCGGCGTAGCGGCGCCTTCGTGGCCAATCTCTACAAGCTGATGGGTGAACGGCGCATCGACGTGGTGGTGGCCAGCCCGGGCGTGTCCGCGCCGGGCTACCTCATGGAACCGGCGCGGCGCCGCGTTATTGAACTAGTTCAGATTTGAGCAGTGACGTGAGCAGTGAACACCGCCCCGGCCGGCTGGCGCAGGCGCGTTGGGAAGCCGATCTTCATGCGGCCGTGCTGGCCGATGCGCTGGCGTCTTGGGCCGCGTTGCCGACGGTGCCCGACCTGGCTTCCATCGAGTCCGACAGGGCCTTGCGCGCGCAGGCTGACCAGATCCTGTTCAGGTTCACCAAGCTGCAAGACACGATGGGCGAACGCCTGGTCGCCGCCACGCTGGATGCTCTGGCCGAACCCTTTGAAGCCTGGCCCATGCGCCACCGCCTGGACCGGCTGGAAAAATGGGTTACCTGGACGTGAACGATTGGCTGGCTTGGCGCGAGTTGCGCAACCACCTGGCGCATGGATACCCTGAAGCACCAGAGCTGCGCTACGCACAGCTGATGGCGGCGCTGAAAGGTGCCGCTGGCTTGTTGGCGGCTTACCGCCACTGGGCTGCGGTGCTGCCTGCCGCCTGCGCCGCGCTGGCATCCTTTGTCGTGCGCGCCTGACCCCCAACAACAAGCCACGCTGGTTGACGGTGTGAGGTGCCACATCGGCCACTCCGCGCGGCTGTGGGTTTTTGGCTCGCGTGCTGACGACAGGGCCAGGGGTGGCGATTTCGATGTGATGGTTCGCTGCGACGAGGCCGACGCGGGGCACCTCGTCGACGCCAAACTGGCCTTGTTGGCCGAACTGCATGCCACGTTCGACTTTGAGGACGAGCGCACCGACCTGCTTCTGTTTCCGCCAGCCTGCACCGGCCTCCTTCGCCCATCCCAGCAGGCTGCAATGGTTCAAGGCGTGGAGTTGCCAGTTTGAACGACGGTGCCCGCGCACGCGGCGGTGTTGCTGGCGGACTTCTGGGCCGAAGTGGAATTCGTGATGCGAAACAAAGAGATCTGGCCGTGAAAATCTTGAAGGTGGGTATTGCCTCGTACGAGGCCATGAAAGCGCGCACGATGGCCATGGCCTTTGGGCGAGTTGCGCCCAAAGGCCAGCGACCCCAAGGTGTGGTTCACGTCGCCAGAGAGCTTCGCCAAGCTGCTGTCGAACAAGAACAGAGCCCTTTTGGCCACCATCGCCGAGACTTCTTGAAGGATGGTGGCCCGCGTCAAGCAGTTCGTTTCGCCACGAACTCGGCGTAGGCCGCCTTCAATCCCGCTTCCAAGGACGTGCTCGCCTTCCAGCCCGCCGCGTTGACGAGCCCCACGTCCATCAGCTTGCGCGGTGTGCCGTCGGGCTTGGTGGTGTCGTAGACGGTGCCGCCCTCAAAGCCCACCACCTTGGCCACCAACGCTGCCAGTTCGGCAATGGTCACGTCGTCGCCGACACCGATGTTCACCAGTGGCGGCTCGAAGCGACCGGTGACGCTTTCGTCGCTGCCCAGCAGCGCACCGTAAAGTTCGTCGGGCAGGTTCATCAGGTAGACGCAGGCATCGGCCATGTCGTCGCTGAAGAGGAACTCGCGCCTCGGCGTGCCGGTGCCCCACACGGTGGCGTTGGCGGCGCCCTGCACCTTGGCTTCATGAAACTTGCGCAGCAGCGCCGGAATGACGTGGCTGTTGGTCGGGTGGTAGTTGTCGCCCGGGCCGTACAAGTTGGTCGGCATGGCCGCCAAGTACTTCGTGCCGTACTGGCGGTTGTAGCTCCAGCACATCTCGATGCCGGCAATCTTGGCCAGCGCATACGGCCG
>JBBSCX010000245.1:0-5797 GCA_038249905.1 Burkholderiales bacterium | reverse complement strand
TGCCGCTGGCCGGCGCCGCCCGCGCACAGGCCGGCTGGCCGAACAAGCCCGTCACCATCGTCGTGCCGTTTCCGGCCGGCGGCGGCACCGACGCTTTCGCGCGGCCGCTGTTCGCGGTCATGACAAAGAATCTCGGCCGCCAGTTCGTCATCGACAACAAGGGCGGCGCCGGCGGCACTGTCGGTGCAAGCATCGCCGCCAAGGCCGCGCCCGACGGCTACAGCTTCTTCATGGGCGCCGTGCACCACGCCATCGCGCCCAGCATGTACCCGAAGCTGGACTACAACATCGAGACCGACTTCGTGCCCGTGGGTCTGATCGCCAGCGTGCCCCAGGTCATCGTCGTCAACCCGGGCCGTGTGCAGGCCACCACCCTGCCGCAACTTCTGGACTTCGTGCGCAAGAACCCGGCCCGTCTGAACTACGCCTCGGCCGGCAACGGCACCAGCCACCACCTGGCGGGCGAATTGTTCAAACTGCAGAGCAAGACCTTCGTCGTGCACATCCCCTACCGCGGCGCGGGCCCGGCGCTGCAAGACCTGATCGCCGGGCAGGTGGACATGATGTTCGACGGCCTGGGCAGCAGTGCGGCCCACATCAAGGGCGGGCGCATCCGCGCCATCGCGGTGGCCGCCGACAAGCGTTCACCCGCCTTTGCCGACGTGCCCACCGCCGCCGAGCAGGGCATGCCCGACTACCGGGTCGCCACCTGGTACGGCCTGTGGGCGCCCAAGGGCACGCCGGCCGACGTCGTCGCCAGCATGCAGGCCGAAATGCGCAAGGCGCTGACCGGAGACGAGCTGAAGGCCATCTGGGTGGGCCTGGGCGCCGAGACGCCCAACCTGTACGGCGCCGACTTCGGCCGCTTCGTCGGCGACGAGGTCAAGCGCTGGGCCACGGTGGTGAAGAACTCGGGCGCGAAGCTCGACTGAGGGCCCCCTGCGCCGCTGCACCGCAGCCGCCCGTCCGCCCGTCCGCCCGTCTGCCGTCGGAGGCGGACGGGCACAAGCGCGCAGAGCCGCACACGCCGCACCATGAGCACTCCCGACCACAACCTCTTCACGGCGCTGCGCGGCGCCTTCCCGGCGCGGCTGGACGCGGTCGCTATCGAGACCGCCGACACGCCGCTTGCGCTGCTGTACACGTGGCGCGACCTCGACCGCGGCACGGCCATGATGGCCAACCTGCTGGCTTCGCTGGGCCTGCCCGAGGGCGCACGCGTCGCCGTGCAGGTGGACAAGAGCGTCGAGGCGTTGATGCTCTACCTGGCCGTGCTGCGCGCCGGCTACGTCTATCTGCCGCTGAACAACGGCTACCAGTCGGCCGAGATCGAGTACTTCATCGGCAACGCCGAGCCCGCCGTGGTGGTGTGCGCGAAGCGCAACTTCGGTTGGGTCAGCAAGATCGCCTTTCTCGCCGGCACCCGGCATGTGTACACGCTGGACGAGGACCGCAGCGGCACCCTGCTCGACCGCGCCGCGCACCACAGCGACATGCATGCCCCGGTGGCGCGCGACAGCAGCGACCTGGCCGCCATCCTGTACACCAGCGGCACGACAGGGCGCAGCAAGGGCGCGATGCTGACGCATGGCAACCTGCTGTCGAACGCGCAGGTATTGCACCGGGTGTGGGGCTGGACGCCCGATGACGTATTGATCCACGCCTTGCCCATCTTCCATGTGCACGGCCTGTTCGTGGCCAGCCATGGGGCGCTGCTGGCGGGCGCGAAGATGATCTGGTTCGCGCGCTTCGACCCCGCCGCGGTGGTCTTAAGGCTGCCGCAGGCCAGCATCTTCATGGGCGTGCCCACGCTGTATGTGCGCCTGCTGTCCGAACCGCGGCTGACGCGCGACACCTGCCGCAGCATGCGCCTGTTCATCAGCGGCAGTGCGCCGCTGTTGATCGAGACTTTCACCGACTGGCAGCGCCGCACGGGGCACACCATCCTGGAACGCTACGGCATGTCCGAGACCGTGATGCTGACGTCCAACCCGTACGCACCGGCAGCCGACCGCCGCGGTGGCACGGTGGGCGCCCCGCTGCCGGGCGTGCAGCTGCGCGTGGTCAGCGACAAGGGGCTGCCGATGGGCACGGGCGAGGTCGGCGGGGTCGAGGTCAAGGGCCCGAACGTGTTCAAGGGCTACTGGCGCATGCCCGAGAAGACGGCCGACGAGTTCACCACCGATCTCTGGTTCAAGACCGGCGATGTCGGCTGCATCGACGCCGACGGTGTCCTGACGATCGTCGGCCGCAGCAAGGACCTGGTCATCAGCGGCGGCTACAACGTCTACCCGGCCGAGATCGAAGCGCTGCTGAACGAACTGCCCGGTGTGGCCGAGAGCGCCGTGGTGGGCGTGCCGCACCGCGACTTCGGCGAGGCCGTGGTGGCCGTGGTCGTGCCGCGGCCGGGCGCGGCGCTGGACACTGCTGCCATGATTGCCGCGGTGAAGTCGCGCATCGCCGGTTTCAAGGTGCCCAAGCAGTTGTTCGTGGTGGAAGAACTGCCGCGCAATGCCATGGGCAAGGTGCAGAAGAACCTGCTGCGCGAACAGCACAAGGCACTGTTCGCGGGCTGACTGGGAGCGGGCTGCCCAGGCGCGACCGGGTCGGACGCGTCAAGCATGTCAGGCACGTCAGGCGCGTCAGGCCGCCAGCAGTCCCTGCGCACGACCGCGCAGCGCCTCGGGCGTGACGCCGGCTGGCGCCACGGCTTCGCCCGCCACCAGCGTGACGGCGCTGAAGAAGCCGCGGCGGAAGGGTCTTTTCATCGCCCGACCGCCCTCGATGCGGCTGAAGCAGCTGCCCCACAGGTTGTGCAGCGCCAGCGGCACGACCGGCACCGGGTGGGTCTGCAGGATCTTCATCACGCCGCCCTTGAATTCACCCAAGGTGCCGTCGCGGGTGATGCCGCCTTCGGGAAAGATGCACAGCAGTTCACCGTCGTCCAGCACGGCGCGGGCTCGGGCGAAGGCGGCTTCGTAGGCGGCCGGGTCTTCGCGCTGCGGCGCGATCGGGATCGCCTTGCCCAGGCGGAACAGCCAGCCCAGCACCGGCGTGGCGAAGATGCGGTGGTCCATGATGAAGCGGATGGGCCGTGGGCTGGCACCCATCAGCAGCACGGCGTCGATGAAGCTGACGTGGTTGCACACCAGGATGGCCGCGCCCTGCGTCGGGATGTGGGCGTCGCCGCGCACGCGGAAGCGGTAGACGCAGCGCGTCAGCACGAAGGCCAGGAAGCGCAGCAGGTACTCGGGCACGAGCAGGAAGATGTACAGGCCCACCACCGCGTTCAACAAACCGATGACCAGGAAGACCTGCGGGATCGTCAGCCCCAGCGCCAGCAAGGCACCCACCACCACCGAGCTGACGATCATGAACAGCGCGTTCAGGATGTTGTTGGCAGCGATGATGCGGGCGCGGTGCGTGGCCGGGCTGCGCAGCTGGATCAGCGCGTACATGGGCACGCTGTAAAGGCCGGCAAACAGCGCCAGCAGCGCCAGGTCGGCCATCACGCGCCAGTGCGCCGGCTGGGCAATGAAGCTGGCCACGCCCTGCAAGGGCACCGGCGCCAGGCCGCGGGTGGCGAAGTACAGGTCGACCGCAAACACCGTCATGCCGATGGCGCCCAGCGGCACCAGGCCGATCTCCACATGCCGCCGGCCCAGCACCTCGCACAGCAGCGCGCCGGTGGCGATGCCGATGGAGAACACCATCAGCAACAGCTAGGCCACCTGCTCGTTGCCGCTGAGCACGTCGCGCGCGAAGCTCGGAAACTGGCTCAGGAAGACGACGCCGAAGAACCACATCCAGCTGATGCCCAGCAGCGAGCGGAAGACCACCACGTCGCCATGCGCCAGCTTCAGGTTGCGCCAGGTCTCCGTCACCGGGTTCCAGTTGATGACCAGGCCCGGGTCGGTGGGCGGTGAATGCGGGATCGGCCGCGCCGCCAGCCAGCCCGCCACCGCCAGCACCAAGCACATGCCGGCCACCCACATCGCACCGGTGCCGGGGATGGCGATCAGCAGCCCGCCGGCCAGGTTGCCCAGCAGGATGGCGACGAAGGTGCCCATCTCGACCATGCCGTTGCCGCCGGTGAGTTCACGCTCGTTCAGGTGCTGCGGCAGATAGGCGAACTTGACCGGGCCGAAGACGGTGGACTGCAGCCCCATCAGGAACAGACCCAGCAGCAGCAGCGCCGGGCTCTGCAGGTAGAAGCCCGCGGCGCCCAGCGCCATGACGGCGATCTCCAGCAGCTTGAGCGCGCGGATCATCTGCGCCTTCTCCCGCTTGTCGGCCAGTTGCCCGCTGGTGGCCGAGAACAGCAGGAAGGGCGCGATGAAGACCGCGCCGATGACCAGCCCGGCCAGGGCCGGCGGCATCCAGGCCACCTGCAACTGGTAGGTGACGAGCACCGTGAACGCGAACTTGAACAGGTTGTCGTTGCCGGCGCCGAGAAACTGCACCCAGAAGAAGGGGCCGAAGCGGCGCTGGCCGAGCAGGGCGAACTGGTTGGGGTGGGCTGTGGGGTCGGACAAGGCGGCCTCGGTGGGTCGATGTGACGCGGGCTGACGCGGGGTGACGTGGGGTGGCGTGAGGCGGCGCGGGGTGGGCATGGGACTTTCAGGCCCGCGCCGTTGGCGCCGATGCTGCCAACTGCAGTGCCCGGCCCTCGAAGATCGATGCCGGCAACGCCAGTCCCTGCCAGCGCAGGCGGCGCTTCAGCGCCAGGTCGAACAGCAGCGAGTTGTGCTCGCGGATCTGCTGCAGCGGCGCGCTGTCGGCCTCGGCCAGCACCCCGGCCTTCACCAACTTGGGCAGCGAAAACAGCGGCATCAGCCCCGGCAGCGGGTGGTCGCTGCCATGCAGCAGACGTGCATGCCAGTCCTGGCGCTGCAACAGCCTGCGCCAGTGTTCGGGGCGGCGGTTGCGCTGGAAGACAGCGGACAGATCGCCCAGCAGCAGGCCGCCGCTGCCGTTGCCGTTGCTGCCGTCACCACCCGCCAGCGGCTCGTCCATCACCCGCGCCCACAGCTCGAAGGCGGACGCCGCCGGGGCCGAGCGGCGGTCGGTGTCGGCCGCTTCGCCCAGGCTGGCGCAATGTGCCGCAATCACGCGCACACCGCGTTCCAGCGCATACCGCGCCAGCAGCGGGTTGCCCAGCGCGCCGCGTTCGGCGCCGGGGGCCGCCTTCTCTTCGCCGAAGTGCACGATCAGTGGCAGGCGCGTGGCCGCCAGACGGTCCAGATAAGGGTGGCAGCGGCGGTCGGAGAGGTTGATGTTCATGGCGCTCGGCAGCCACTTCACCGCCACCGCGCCAGCAGCGATGGCACGGTCCAAGCGCGCCAACGCGTCTTCACGGTAAGGGTGCACCGAACACACCCAGTCGAAGTGCTGCGGGTGCGCCGCCGCCACCTGCGCGGCATAGGCGTCGGGCACGTGGAAGGTGGTCCAGTCGGGCTGCACGCGGCCGTCGTCGTCCAGCGCCTGATCGAAGGCGAACAGCCACCAGCGCGCGCCGGCCGGAAAGCCCCCGGCCAGCGTCGTCAGCCGCTCGACGAAGGCGCGGTCGATGGACAGTTCGTCGGCCGGCACGCAGGCGGCATTCAGGATCGCGCGGCGGCGCAGCACCTCGGTCGGCCGCCACCACTGGTGCATACTGGGGTGGATGCTGCAGCCCGAGCCGCTGTCGCCATTGCCCAGCAGGTGGGCATGGGTGTCGACCAGACGGCTGACGTCCAGGCCGTCCAGCGCCTGCTGCAGCAGCGGGTGCTGCGCCAGTGCATCTGGCAGGGGCCCG
>JBBSCX010000244.1:0-5837 GCA_038249905.1 Burkholderiales bacterium | reverse complement strand
GGGCGGCGTGCTGCGCGAGATCGACGACGCGCGGGCTGAAGAAGCGGCGCGGCGCTTGCGCATGGGTGGGGGTTGAGGGGCCCACCGATGGGTAGCGCAGGCAGGCAGGCAGCGCGCAGGCAAGGCAGGCGCCGTCCACCACCACGCTGGGAAGTGCTGAGGCGGTGGTGTTGAAGTACCTGCCCCACCTTCATCTGCAGTCGCCCGAACTGGCCGCGCAGGTGCAGGCGCTGATGGCCGAGAAGCGCCTGGGCGCGCACATCGCCGCGCGCTATCCGGACACCCACACCGTGCGCAGCGACCGCGCCTTGCAGGCCTATGTGGCGGCGTTGAAATCGCGCTTCATGAAGAGTGCCGAACCGTTGGCCAAGGTGGGCTTCGACAACCACCTGCATGTCATCCACCACGCGCTGGGCACGCACACGACGGTGTCGCGCGTGCAGGGCAATCGCCTGAAGACCAAACGCGAACTGCGGGTGGCCAGTGTGTTCCAGCACGCACCGGCGGCGCTGCTGGAGATGATCGTCGTGCACGAACTGGCGCACCTGAAGCAGCGTGAGCACGACAAGGCCTTCTACGCGCTGTGTCGGCATATGGTGGACGACTACCACCAGCGCGAATTCGACACCCGGCTGTGGCTGACGGCGCGGGAGATGGAGCAAGACGGATGAAGCCCGCGATCGGTGTGAAGGCGGCGTGGCTCGCGCTGGCCGTGCTGCTGGCTGTGCCTGCAGTGCAGGCGCAGGCCGGCGCTGAGCCCCCTGAAGCTTCCGCGGCGTCTGTCGCGTCTGTCGCGTCTATCGCGTCTGCAGCCTCTGCGGCCTCTCCCCCCGCGCCCCGGCCCGCCACGCCCGGGCCCCGCACGCCCACGAGCACCCGCACGGCGCTGGAGCTCTGCTTGCAGCAGCCGCCGATTTATCCCTCCCTGGCCCTTCGCACCGGGCTCGAGGGCCGCACCCTGCTGAGGTTCGCCATCACCGCCGAGGGCGGTGTGCAGCCTTCCGTCGTGGACCAGTCCAGCGGCCATGCCTTGCTGGACGGGGCGGCGCTGGCGCACTTCGAGCGCTGCCGCGCAGGCGTGATCGCTCAGGCAGGCGCCGCGCTTCCGGTGGGCCTATACCGCCTGCCGATCACCTGGCGCCTGGAATGACGCCACGCCGCAGGCCGTCGAGTGGCCATGGCCTGGCGTGCTGATATCACGTGCAGATGCCCCGTGCCCGCAGCCAGCCTTTCACGCGGGATTGACACAGGCTCAGTCAGCCCTGAAACGCGGGTGGGGCGAACACGCATGCGAACCCGTTGCTACGCGTTCTCGTCCCGCTTCTTCGTACCGAACGGAAATGCGCCACCACCCGGTGTGCCCTTGGGCGCTATCTTGAGCGACAGCACCATCGTCACCGCCAGCGTGACGGCGGTGAAGCCGAGCGAGAACGCCACCGGGATCTTGTAGACATCGATCAGCAGCATCTTTGCGCCGATGAACACCAGGATGATCGCCAGACCGTAGCTGAGCAGGTGGAAGCGCTCGTGCATGTTGGCCAGCAGGAAGTACATCGCGCGCAGGCCGAGGATGGCGAACACATTGGAGGTGAGCACGATGAAGGGGTCGGTCGTGATCGCGAAGATGGCCGGAATCGAATCGACCGCAAATACGACGTCGACGATGGCGATCAGCATGATCACCACCAGCAGCGGCGTGGCCATCTTGACGCCACCCACCACGGTGAAGAACTTCTCGCCGTCGTAGTTCGGCGAGATCTTGAAGCGGCTGCGGACCCACTTCAGCGCCGGGTTGTTGTCCAGGTCGGGTTCCTGGCCGGCGGCCCACCACATCTTGATGCCGGTGAACAGCAAGAAGGCGCCGAACAGGTAGAGGATCCAGTCGAACCGCGCGATCAGCCAGGCCCCGACGAGGATCATCACCGCCCGCAGCACCAGCGCGCCCAGGATGCCGATCATCAGCACGCGCTTCTGGAACTCGGCCGGCACCGCGAAGTAGGTGAACAACATCAGGAAGACGAAGATGTTGTCGACCGCGAGCGCCTTCTCGATCAGGTAGCCGGTCAGAAACTCCAGCGACTTGCCATTGGCCAGCGAACGGGCGGCTTCGTCCGTGCCCGCACCGCCGAGGTACCACCACAACCAGCCCATGAAGACGAAAGAGACACTGACCCAGACCAGCGACCAGATCGCTGCCTCGCGGGTGCTGACGCGGTGTGCGCCTTGCTTGCTCATCGCAAAAAAATCGACCAGGAGTGCGACGAAGACGAACGCCGCGAACAAGGACCACATGAGCGGAGAACCGATGGATTGCATGACAGTCTCTGAAGTGAATGGCAATGCGTCGCCGAGCCGCTCGCTGATGTGCGAACGCCGTGACGACGTCAAGGGCCCAAGGCTGGTCTCGCTGTGCCGGCGATCCGCGGTCGATGACCGGGTCCGCGGCCTGCAGCGCCGGGGCGGGGTGCTGCGCACCGCGACCGTACTGACGGCACTGCACCGGATGCACGTCCTGAACCTCGGACGGGCCCCGTTGGCTACTCCCCAACAAGAGTTACCGACACTCTAACAGCGGGGGGGCTCCCGCTCACGCCCCGCTCATGCGCCATGTCACGCCCTTTGTCACGCCCGCGCGATCGTCCGGACGCGTTCGGGCCGTGAGGCGCCTTTACCGCGGCCGCTCGAACCCGCTCTCGACCCAGGCCGCGGCACTGTCGGCGGCGAGCCTGAATGCCGCCGCCACCCGCACCTGCGCGATGCGCTCGCCCGCCGTGTCGAAGGCCGACAGCAGCGCGTGCGGGTCGTCTTCATCGGGCACGACGTCCAGCGTGACGCGCAGGCGGCCGTCGGCGCGGTCCACGTTGACCGCCTTGTGGTGGCGTTCTTGGTGCTGCTGTTCGTGGCGGCGGATGACTTCGCGCGCGGTTTTCACCAGCGTGTTGAAGGCATTCGTGTCCAGCGGCTTGGGGTTCTTCTTGTCGCGGCCCATGGTCCAGGGGCCGACCAGGGCCGGCTCGGGCTGGCCGCGCAGGGTCATGGCCACCGCCCAGCCCTCGTCGTCCTCGTTCTTGATCACGGTGGCGGTCCATTCGCCGTCGCGCCACAGGCGGGGCTCGTGGATGGACTCTGCGTCTTCGGTGGGCAGGGCAGGCGGTGGAGCGTGGCGGGATGTCATCGGGCGAATCTAACCGGTGGCCGGGCAGGCTTAGACTGCCGCCCGCCGCGGGGCTGCAGGCGCAGCGGCCACAACCGAACACGGAGACACGGATGATCTGGATGCGCTTCCTGCACGACGGCCGGCCCGGCTTCGGCACGGTGCAGGGCGATGCTGTGCAGGTGCACGAAGGCGACATGTTCCACGCGCCGTGGCCCACCGGGGAGGTGCTGCCGCTGGTGGATGTGCAGTGGCTGCCACCGGTGCTGTCACCGCGGCTGGTGCTGGGGCTGTGGAACAACTTTCGCGCCTCGGCGGTCAAGAACGGCTGGGCCGAGCCGGCCGAGCCGCTGTACTTCCTGAAGAGCCCCGGCTGCGTCGTCGCCCACGACGCGCTGATCCCTGTGCCCGACGCGGCGTCCTACGACGGCCGCGTGGTCTATGAAGGCGAACTGGCGCTGGTCATCGGCCGCACCACAAGCGCCGTCAGCGAAGCGGACGCCCCGGCGCACATCTTCGGCGTTACGTTGGCCAACGACGTCACGGCCATGGAACTGCTGCACCGCGACGCCAGCTTCACCGCCTGGACCCGCGCCAAGAGCTTCGACGGCTTCTGCCCGCTGGGACCGGTCATCGTCACCGACTTCGCGATCGGCGAGGCGACCGCATTGCGCACCCTGGTGGGCGGGCGCGAACGTCAGAACTACCTGCTGTCGGACATGTTCTTCAGCCCCGCGGCCGTGGTCTCGCACATCTCGCGCAGCCTGACACTGGAAGCCGGCGACGTCATCCTGTGCGGCACCTCGCTGGGGGTGCTGCCGATGAAGCCAGGCACGCGGGTGGAGGTGGTGGTGGACGGCATCGGCACACTGGCCAACACCTACGGGCCGGCGGCCGCCTGAGGCTTGATGGACTGAAGCAGCGCATGCCACCTGACACCAAAGCCCACGCCAAAGGCGACGCCAACGCAAACGCCCACGCGGACCTGGTCCTGCGCCCGGCGCGGGCCGATGACGCGTTGTGCCTAGGCGTGCTGGGGCTGCAGGTGTACTTGGACACCTACGCCACCGAGGGCATCCGCCCGACCGTCGCGCGCGAGGTGCTGGCCGCGTTTTCGACCGAGGCGATGGCCGCGGTGCTGGCTGCCCCGCACACGGCGGTGATCGTGGCTGAGCAGGTGCTGAAGGGCGACGCGCATCTCGTCGGCTTCGCGCAGCTCGAACGCGGCGCGACCCAGCCGCTGGCGCAGGCGGCGTGGCCCCATGGGCCGCTGGCCCGGCTCGAGCGCCTGTACGTGCAAGAGCCCCTGACGCGCCGAGGGCTGGGTGCCCGCCTGCTGCAGGCGGCCGAGGCCGAAGCGGCGGCCGGAGGCGCCGCAGCGATGTGGCTGACCGCCTGGGTGCACAACCACCGCGCGCTGGCCTTCTACGCGCGCCAGGGCTGGGCCGATCTGGGGGCGACGCTGTACCGCATCGAGCACGAAGCGCACGAAAACCGCGTGCTGGGGCGAACGCTGGGCGACGCTGGCACGGCGTGACGCCGGCCAAAGAAGCGCCTGTCGTCGCGTTGATGCGACCCCGACTGACGGCGGCCCGCAGTCCCATCCCCAGCCCCATCCCATCACAACCGCGCGTACACGAGGTGAAAGAAGGCCTGCTGCAGCGCCGTCGTCAGCAGCACGGTCAGCGACATCGCCAGCACGCTGCGCAGGGCGGGGCCCAGGCGTGCGCCGGGGCGCGTGAAGGTGGCGTACAGCGCCACCGTCTGATACACCAGCAGCACCACCGCCACCACGCCCCAGGCGGCCACCAGGGCCCCGCTGCGATCGGCCAACAACACGGCAGGGAAAGTGAGGACGGTCAACGCCGATGCGGCCGCCAGCAGAAAGGCGTTCAGCGCAAGGTGCTCGCCGAGGTTGCGCCCGTGGCCGGCGAAACAAGCCCACGTGACCAGCGCCTGGAACGGCAGGTACAGCACCAGGCTGGCCGAGTAGTAGCGGAAGCCGTGCTGCTGGAACTCGACATAACGTTCCTGCAGTGCGGCATCCACCGCGCCGGCAGTGACTGAGAAGTCGAAGGGAAAGGCGCCGAACAGGAAGGTCGAGACCCCCGCCCAAAGCACCAGCAGCGTCAGCGGGTTGAACCAGCGCACACGCCGCCCGTCGAGGTAGTCGTTGACCACCTGACCGGGCTGGCGCAGCAACCCGCGCAGGGTGTTGAAGACGCCGCGGTCGATGTCGAACAACACCCGCGGCAGTTCGCGCAGCAGGCCGGGCAACGTCACCCGCCGCGTCGTGACGCCCTGGCCGCAAGCGTGGCACCAGGCGCCCTGCAGTGCGGTGCCGCAGTT
Source organism: Burkholderiales bacterium (assembly GCA_038249905.1). GTDB lineage: Bacteria > Pseudomonadota > Gammaproteobacteria > Burkholderiales > Burkholderiaceae_C > Rubrivivax. Next base: position 334 of record JBBSCX010000244.1, on the reverse strand, counting down.
GCCGCAGTGATACTGGGGGATGGACGACACCGTGGATGACACGGTGGGCGGCAGGTCGGTGTCGCGGGTCATGTCCGGTTGCGCCGGGCGGCGCGGGGCGGGCTGCGTCTGGCCGATTCTGCGCGAGTGCCGCGAGTGCCGCGGGTGCCCTGTGGCGGATGCGGCCAGCCCCGCGTGCCGACCGACCGGCCGCCTTACATGTGAGCCGACTCGCGGACCGGGCTGGGGTGCGAACTGAGGTTGCAACCGAGGTTGGAACCGGGGGAGGAACTGAGGTGCGGGCTGACGCGCGGCCGCAGCGCCGGCTTCGGCGACTGCGCTGGGCCGGAGCCCT
>JBBSCX010000243.1:0-5841 GCA_038249905.1 Burkholderiales bacterium | reverse complement strand
ATACGTGGGCGTCGAAGAAGGCGCGCCCCGGCTCGTCATCAACGCGCAGAACTGCGTGCACTGCAAGAGTTGCGACATCAAGGACCCGACACAGAACATCGTCTGGGTCACGCCCGAGGGCGGTGGCGGGCCGAATTACGCGGGCATGTAAGGTCGATTGCCGGCGCCAGTCAAAGTGCCTGCCTGAGCCAACGCCTCAGCGAAGCCCTCAGCGCCCACGCAGCAATACCTGCTCGACGAAGGTGACGAAGGCGTAGAACTGGTAGTCGGCGTTTTCCTTCCGCGCGAAGCCGTGGCCTTCGTTTTCTGCCCGCAGGTACCACACGGGGGTGCCGTTGGCGCGGGCCTGGGCCACGATCTGCTCGGCCTCGGTCCAGGGCACCCGCGGGTCGTTCTTGCCCTGCACCACGAACAGCGGCTTGGTGATCTTGCGGGCGTTGCTCAGCGGCGAGATGCGCTGAAGGAACTCTCGCATCACTGGGTCTCGTTCATCGCCGTATTCGACGCGGCGCAGGTCGCGGCGGTAGCTCTCGGTGGTCTCCAGGAAGGTGACAAAGTTGGAGATGCCCACCACGTCCAAGGCACCGACAATGCGATCGGCGTACATCGTGCTGACGGCCAGGCTCATGTAGCCGCCGTAGCTGCCGCCGCCGACCAGCACGCGTGTCGCGTCCAGATTGGGCTGCGTCTTGATCCAGTCCAGCAGCGCGCCGATGTCCTTGACCGAGTCCTCGCGCTTCATGCCGTTGTCCAGTGACAGAAAGGTCTTGCCGTAGCCGCTGGAACCGCGCACGTTCGGGCGGATGACGGCGATGCCCAGTTCCTCGACCAGGTAGTTGTTGCGGCTGAGAAAGCCGATGCGCGCCTGCGCCTCGGGCCCGCCATGGATCTCGATGTAGACCGGCCGCGGCCCCGTGAAGCGCGCTGGCGGCAGGCTCAGCAGGCCGCTGATGCTGCGGCCGTCGAAACTGTTCCAGCGCACGATCTGCTGGTCGCGGAAGCCCGCCATGTCCACGCCCGCTGGCGCTGCAGCGCGGGTCCAGGGCGTCAGCGACCCGCTGGCAGGCGTCCAAACGCTGAGCTGGCTGGGGCCCTGCGCGCTGTTCACCGACATCGCCAGCAAGTCCATCGACGGGTGCCAGAGGACGCTGCCGACGCTGCCCGCGGGTTGCAGCGGGCGCTGCCCTTCCTGCAGCGTGGTGGTGTCGAACAGGCGCAATTCGTCGCGGCCATCGACATTGAACTGCACCGCCAGGCGCCGACCATCGGCAGACAGGTCCATGCCGCTGGCGTCCCACGGGATGTCGCTGCTCATGCGCGTGAGGCGGCCGCCGACGATGTCCAGGTGCATCAGTTCGTTGAACTCACCGGCACGGTCGCTGACGAGGAACAGGCCGCGGCCGTCACGCGTGAAAGGCCCCGGGAAGTGCGTCGAGCGACGGGCTTCGCCGACGCCGGGCAGCACCTGGCGGCGTTCGCCGCTGGCGAGGTCCATGAACCAGATCTCGCTGTCGGTGGCCGAGACGTAGCGCACCAGGGCCAGCCGCCGGTCGTCGGGCGAGATGCTGCCGCCGAACCAGCCAGGTCCGGGGAGTTCCGCCAGCTTGCGTTTGCCGGCGGGCTGCAGCGGGTCCATGCGCCAATAGGTGGTGTTGACCTGCGCGCGCGTGCCACCCTGGGCCGTGCGGTCCAGCGGCACGGCGGTATAGATGATCTCGCCGCTGCGCTTGAGCCAGCCGACGAAGTCGTGGCGCTCGTCGGGGTTCGTCAGCAAGGTGGTCTGGCGCGTGTCCAGGTCCAGGCGGTAGAGCTGCGACACCTCGTTGCCTCCGCTGCTGCGCTCGAAGACCACGTAGCGGCCAGCGCGCGGCTCGAAGCTGGCCTGGCTGACGGGTTCGTTGCCACTGGTCAGCGGCTCAGGCTCGGCCAGCGGCGACTTGAGCCAGTGCACCTGCACCAAGTTGTCGCCGGCGCGGCGGTGCGACACCAGCATCTCGGCGCGCTGCGGGTGCCAGTCGACCAGGCCATGACCGCGGAAGTCTGTGTACTTCGCGACCCGATCGACCAATGACTGCGGGATCGGCGGGATGCCCTGCACGAACAGGTTGGGGTTGGGCGCGAACACGGGCTCGGGCGGGCGTTCGGGCGAGGGCGAGGGCGCCACGGGCGGCTGGGCGCATGCGGCGGCAAGCAGGGCAGCGGCCAGAACAATGGTGGCGCGCAGGGTCAGGCTGATGGAGTGGTTCATCGTGTCGGTTCCAGTCCGAGGTGGGAACGAGGATGTGAAAGTGGGGAAAGGTGCAAAGAGTGCGAAGGGTGCGACCGGTCTGCATGCCCTGGACAGTTGCCGATGCAGCCCGCCGCAGCCTTACCAGTTCGGTGCCCGCTTGTCGATGAAGGCCTGCACCCCTTCCAGTGCCGACCCGTCCATCATGTTGCAGGCCATGGTGCGGGCGGCGTCGTCGTAGGCGGCGGCGATGCCGGTCTCGAGCTGACGGTAGAAAAGCTGCTTGCCCAGAGCCAGCGCAACGCCAGACTTGGCGACGATCTTCGCCACCAGCGCGGACACGGCGGCATCGAGCTCAGTCGCGTCCACGACCTGGTTCACCAACCCCTTCTCGCGGGCCTCGTCGGCGCTGATGAAGTCGCCCGTCACCAGCATCTCGAAGGCCGCCTTGCGCGACAGGTTGCGGCTCAGCGCCACGGCGGGCGTGCTGCAGAACAGACCCAGGTTGACGCCGCTGACGGCAAAACGCGCCGTGCGCGCGGCCACCGCCAGGTCGCACTGGGCCACCAATTGGCAGCCGGCGGCGGTGGCGATGCCCTGCACCTGCGCGATCACGGGCACGGGCAGATGCTGGATCGACAGCATCACGCGGCCGCACTGCGCAAACAGCTCGGCGTAATAGTCACCGGACGGCTCGGCGCGCATCTCCTTCAGGTCGTGCCCGGCGCAGAAGGCACGGCCCTCGGCGCGGATCACCACCACGCGCGCCGCCGGGTCGCTGGCGACGCGGTCCAGCGCCGCCTGCAGTGCCGTCAGCATGGCCTCGGACAGCGCGTTGCAGGCCTGCGGCCGGTTCAGCGTCAGCGTGACGACGCCGCGGGCGTCGCATTCATAGACCACCGGGGGTTCGAGTGTGGACATGGCAGGCGCTCCTATTCGGTGACGGGGGCAGACCGTGCGCGATCACGCAGCGTGAACTTCTGGATCTTGCCGGTGCCGGTCTTGGGGATGGGCTCGAAGCGCACCTCGCGCGGCACCTTGTAGCCGGCCAGCAGGACCTTGCAATGCGCCACCAGTTCGGCCGCCGTCACCGTCGCGCCCGGCTGCGTCTCGACGAAGGCCAGCGGCGTCTCGCCCCACTTCGCATCGGGCTTGGCCACCACCGCGCAGGCCAGCACCGCAGGGTGGCGGTAGAGGGCATCTTCCACTTCCAGGCTGGAGATGTTCTCGCCGCCGCTGATGATGATGTCCTTGCTGCGGTCCTTGATCTTGACGTAGCGGTCGGGCTCGATCACGGCCAGGTCGCCGGTATGGAACCAGCCGCCCTCGAAGGCCTTGGCCGTGGCCGTCGGGTTCTTCAGGTAGCCCTTCATCACGATGTTGCCGCGGAACATGATCTCGCCCATGGTGTGGCCGTCGGCCGGCACCTCGGTCATGGCCTGCGGGTCCATCACCGTCATACCTTCCTGCAACGCATAACGCACGCCCTGGCGGCCGTTCAGGCGCGTTTGCTCCGACAGGTCCTGCTGCGCCCAGGCCGGCCGCTTCACGGCCACGGCCGCCGGGCCGTAGACCTCGGTCAGACCGTAGACGTGGGTGATGTCGAAGCCGATGCGGGCCATGCCCTCGATCATCGCCGCCGGTGGCGCGGCCCCGGCGACCATGCCGCGCACCTGCTGCCTGATGCCGGCACGCCAATCGGCAGGCGCGTTGATCAGCAGGTTGTGCACGATGGGCGCGGCGCAGTAGTGGTCGACGCCGTGGTCACGCATGGCGTCGAGCATGGCCCGCGCTTCCACCCGTCGCAGGCACACATGCGTGCCGCCCAGCATCGCCACCGTCCACGGGAAGCACCAGCCGTTGCAGTGGAACATCGGCAGCGTCCACAGGTAAACCGGGAAGTGCGGCATGGTCCAGGTGGCCGCATTGCTGACCGCATTGAGATAAGCGCCGCGGTGGTGCGTGACCACGCCCTTGGGGTCGCCGGTGGTGCCGCTGGTGTAGCTGAGCGCGATCGCGTCCCACTCGTCGGCCGGACCTTCCAGCCGCAACAGCGGCGTGTGGGCGGCCAGCAGGGCCTCGTAATCGTGGTCGCCGATGCGGTCGCCGGGCCCGGTGTACTCGCTGTCGCAGACGTCGATGACGGTGATCGCGATGCCCGGCTGATCACGCAGGCGCGCCACGGCCTCGGCCATGACGGGTGCGAACTCGCGGTCTGTGATCAGCACGCGGGCCTCGCAATGCGCCAGTTGCCAGGCCAGCAGCGGTGCATCGAGCCGCGTATTCAGCGTGTTCAGCACGGCGCCCAGGGCCGGCACCGCGTAATGCGCTTCCACCATTTCCGGCGTGTTGGCCAGCATGGTGCTGACGGTGTCACCCCGCCCCACGCCCAGCGCACGCAGCGCGGCGGCCAGGCGGGCGCTGCGGTCACGGCATTGCGCCCAGGTGTAGCGCCGTGCGCCATGCACGACGGCGGGCAGATCGCCGAAGACCTCGGCACTGCGTTCGACGAAGCTGACGGGGCTCAGCGCGACGAAGTTGGCGGCCTGGCGGTCGAGGTGCTGGTCGTAGATGTTCATCGGCGCGGCTCCTGCGGGATTCAGCACCGCAGTGTGCGCCTCGGCGCGCGGGGCCGGGCGGGGGACTGGGCCGCCCTGCCGCGCGCTTCAGCTCCGAGGACGGCGCATCGCGTTCTCGTGCGCCTGCCGCACCGCTGCCGTGCGCTTATCCAGGTGGCCTCTGAGCATGCGGCTGCCGCGCAGCCATGCGCGCAGAAACAGCACCCCGGCCACGACGATGATGAGGCCGAAGCCGATGTTCAGGGGCGTGGCTTCCATGCAGGGGCTCCGGTTCGGAGGCAGCGCGGCGGGACCATCCCGCCACCCCGCCTGCCGATCGCGATGCTACCCGCGCGCCCGACGCCAAAGCCGCCAAAGCCGCCAAAGCCACCGAGCCACAAGCCCAAGACGCCCGGCTTGCATGTGGGCCTACTGCAAATGTGCACTTGCGCGGACGATTTCAGCCCATCGACACTTGCCTGGGCAGCCTCTGCCCGCCGCAACCGCGGCGATGGGTTGGCGGCTTGCCAGCGCCGATCCAAGGCAAGCTGACGCTGCGGACCGTGACCAGCCAGAGCGCGCGAGCTGCGAGCGGTTCACCGCCGGGGTGCCCCGGATGCGCCCGCCTGGGGTGTGCTCAGAGCAGTGTTTCGGCCTGACGGCTGTACTGCGCGGACAGCACCTGGATGTGCGCCGGGATCTGCAACTGGTGTACCGAGTGGCCAGGCCACATCGTGCGCAGCCTGAGGCCCAGCGGGCCGACGGCGATGAAGAATTTGGCCTTCGTCGTGATGCGGCAGCGCGGTCCGTGGCGGTGGATGTCCACCTTCGACATCAGCTGCGCGCAGTCCTTCAAACGGCCCAGCATGTGCCGCTGCGAGAACCAGCACATCGCGGCGCGATAGGCATGGCCGCCATACAAGTGCCGGTACAGGTCTTCGGACACGTGCCGATGTTCGATCTCCTCGACCATGTGCCACTTGAACAGATCGCCCCAGGGCTGGTGCGTGAACTCGTTGTCGTACCAGCCGATGCGCAAGGCATGCAGTGCCGACT
>JBBSCX010000242.1:0-5856 GCA_038249905.1 Burkholderiales bacterium | reverse complement strand
CCGACGGCATCGATCTCGTCGATGAAGATGATGCAGGGCGCGCTCTTCTTCGCCTGCTCGAACATGTCGCGCACGCGGGCGGCACCGACGCCGACGAACATCTCGACGAAGTCAGATCCGCTGATGGCGAAGAAGGGCACCTTGGCCTCGCCGGCAATCGCCTTGGCCAGCAGCGTCTTGCCGGTACCGGGGGGGCCGACCAGCAGCACGCCGCGCGGGATGCGCCCGCCCAGCTTCTGGAACTTCTGCGGGTCCTTCAGGAAGTCGACCAGTTCCTTCACCTCTTCCTTGGCCTCGTCGCAGCCGGCGACGTCGGCGAAGGAGGTGGTGTTGTTGGCCTCGTCAAGCATCTTGGCCTTGCTCTTGCCGAAGCTGAAGGCGCCGCCCTTGCCGCCGCCCTGCATCTGGCGCATGAAGTAGATCCACACGCCGATCAGCAGCAGCATCGGGCCCCAGCTGACGAGGATGCTCATCAGCAGCGAGGGCTCTTCACGCGGCTTGACGTCGAACTTGACGCCGTTATTGATCAGGTCGCCGACGAGGCCGCGGTCGAGGTAGGTGGCCGTCGAGCGCAGACGCTTGTCGTCGTTGGTGATGGCCATGATCTCGGTGCCGCCGCCCGGACTTTCCTGCAGCGTCACGCCCTTGATGCGCTTGGCCCGGACCTCATCGAGGAAGTCGGAATAGGCGATCTGGTTGCCGGCCGTGGTTCCGCGGTCGAACTGCTTGAACACGGTGAACAGCACCAGCGCGATCACCAGCCAGACAGCTACCTTCGAAAACCATTGATTGTTCACTGAGACTCCTTCGACGAACTCTGACCCCGGGATGGGCGGCCAGCGCCAGGGGCGTACCCCAAGCACTTGGGGTTGATTCTAGGCCGCACAAGGTGTACGCCAGCTTTGAAATGCCAGGCAGTCCAGCCCCCGGAAGGGGCAATGCTTGCCGTTGTGGCCGACCCACAGCTTTGTTGCTGATGCGGGCGGTCAGACATCCGCATCGGCCCTCGCCGGCGCCTTGGGGCCGATGCCGACCAGAAAGCTCTCGGACGACCGGTCGCGCGAGGCCTTGGGCTTGACCGGCTTGACGGTGCGAAAGCTGTGCTTGAACAGCTGCAGCAACTCGCCGTGTCCGCTGCCGTGGAACACCTTGGCCACCAGCGCGCCCTGCGGCTTCAGGTGGGCCAGCGCAAAGTCCACCGCCAGTTCGACCAGGTCGACCATGCGCGCCGCGTCTGCCGCGGCGATGCCCGACAGGTTGGGGGCCATGTCCGACACCACCAGGTCCACCGCGCGCCCGGCCAGTATCTGTTCCAGCTGCGCCAGCACCGCAGTCTCTCGAAAGTCGCCCTGGATGAAGTGCACGCCCTCGATCGGCTCGAAGTCCAGCAGGTCGAGCGCGATGATGGTGCCGTTCAGCGCCCCGGCCGCGGCGCCGGCGGGCGCGAAGCGGCGTCGCAGGTACTGGCTCCATGCGCCGGGCGCAGCGCCCAGATCGACCACCACCTGACCCGGCTTGACCAGGCCCAGCGTCTCGTCGATCTCCTTGAGCTTGTAGGCGGCGCGGGCCCGGTAGCCTTCCTTCTGCGCCAGCTGGACATAGGTGTCCTGCAGGTGCTCGTTCAACCAGGCGCGGTTGACGCGCTTGTTCTTGGGTCTGATGCTCATGAGGTGCAGGTGCGCTCAGGGATAATACGCAGATGCCCGCCATCGAACTGACCCCCGCCCAGCGCAAGGAACACCGTGCCGCTGCCCATCATCTGGACCCGGTGGCGATGGTGGGCGGCGACGGCCTCACACCGCCGGTCGTGCGCGAGATCGACCTCGCACTCAAGGCGCATGGCCTGGTGAAGGTGCGTGTCTTCGCCGACGACCGTCTGGCCCGCGCCGAGATGCTGACGCGGCTGGCCGACGAACTCGGCGCCGCCCCCATCCAGCACATTGGCAAATTGCTGGTGCTGTGGCGGCCGGTACCCCCGAAGGAGAAGGCCGAACGCGACGATCGCATGCCCGGGCCGCGCACGGTCAAGATCGTGTCTTTCTCCAAGAGCGGCAACCACCGCGCCACGGTGAAGAAGGTGCAGGTCTTCGGCAACCAGCGCGTCACCAAGGGTGGTCTGGTGAAGCGCCAGAAGGTGCGTCCGACCAGCGTCAAGCGCAAGGCGACCGACTGATTTCATGCCCCAGGCCGCGCAGCGCGCCACGTCAGCGCCAGCACGGCGCCGAGCTTGACCGCATACAGCAGCGCGCTGGCCGCGTGAAGCTGGCCAAAGCTGAAGCCGCCCTGCCCCGCCCGCGCCGCCGCCATCAGTGGCTGCAGGCCGAAGTAGCCCAGCACGGTGCAGAAGACCGTCAGCAGCGCCAGCACGAGCCCGGGTGTGAACTGCGGGCCGCCATCGTCGGCAAAGCGCCGCGCAGAGACCCGTTCCAGTCCCACCAGCAAGGCACCCAGCACCAGGCTGGCATGGGCCTCCTGTGCCAAGATGCGGGCCACGACACGCCCGGCATCGGCCTGCGGCAGCAGCGCGAAGGCGGCCGGTGTGGCCACCGCGGCAAAGGCGATCAGCGCGCCGGCCCACAACCCCGGCAAGCCACGCCGCCAGCGTTCGACACTCATCGGCGCACGCGCTGGACGGCCCGCACCGCGCCTGCGCTGGCCATCGGTCAGAGATAGCGAACGGCGACCACTTCCCAGCTGCGCAGTCCGCCTGGGGCCTGCACCTCGGCCACGTCGCCGGCCTCCTTGCCGATCAAGGCACGTGCGATCGGGCTGCTGATCGAGACCAGGCCCAGCTTCAGGTCGGCCTCGTCGTCGCCGACGATCTGGTAGGTCACCTTCGTGCCCGTGCGCTCATCTTCAAGATCGACGGTGGCGCCAAACACGACCTTGCCCTCGGCGTCCAAAGTGGCCGGGTCGATGACCCGGGCGGCGGCGAGCTTGGATTCCACCTCGAGGATGCGGCCTTCGATGAAGCCCTGCTTGTCCTTGGCCGCCTCGTATTCGGCGTTCTCCGACAAATCGCCCTGGGCCCGCGCCTCGGAGATGGCCTGGATCACGGCATGCCGTTCCACCGACTTCAGTCGGTGCAGCTCTTCCTTGAGCTTCTCGGCGCCGCGCCGCGTGAGGGGAATCGTGACCATGGCTGGACCGTCGCAGTGAACACAAAACGAATCCGCCGCAAGGGCCCGGTCACATCGTGACAGCGGGCCGGCCTGCGGCGGACAACGAGGGCGCGAGTCTAGTGCAGTTCGCGGGACCGGAAAATCGAACGGGGCACCGCCTCAGTGCAGTTCGGCGTGCAGTTCCTGCAGCGACATCACCTGCAGGTCGTCCTGGTGTTTCAGCGCCTCGGTGGCGGCCTCGCTGCCGGCCATCGTGGTGTAGTAGGTGATGCGGTGCGCCAGCGCCGCGGTGCGGATGTAGCGGCTGTCGGCAATGGCGGTGCGCGTCTCGTCCACGGTCGTGAACACCAGCTGGATCTCGCCGGCCTTGATCAGGTCGGCGATGTGCGGGCGGCCGTCCTTGACCTTGTTGACCAGCCGCACCGGCACGCCCGCGGCCTCAATCGCTGCCGCCGTGCCCTTGGTGGCCACAACCTGAAAGCCCAGGTCCACCAGGTCACCGGCCAGCTTGACCGCGCGGTCCTTGTCGCCGTTCTTGACCGTGATGACGACCGTGCCCTTGTCGGGCAGGCGCGACCCGGCGCCGAGCTGGCTCTTCAGCATCGCTTCGCCGAAGCTGCGACCCACGCCCATGACCTCGCCGGTGCTGCGCATCTCGGGGCCCAGGATCGGGTCAACGCCCGGGAATTTGTTGAAGGGGAACACCGCTTCCTTGATGCTGAAGAAGGGCGGCACGACCTCGTGCACGGGGCGTCCGTCAGCGCCGTGCTGCTCGGCCAGCGTCTGTCCGGCCATGCAGCGCGCCGCGATCTTGGCCAACGCCTGACCCGTGGCCTTGCTCACGTACGGCACGGTGCGGCTGGCGCGCGGATTGACCTCGAGCACATAGACGACGGCATCGGCGCCGCCGTTGACTTCGGTGCCCTGGACGGCGAACTGCGTGTTCATCAGGCCGACGACCTTCAGCGCACGGGCCATGGCGATCGCCTGGCGCCGCATCTCGTCCTGCAGGGCGGGCGACAAGGAGTACGGCGGCAGCGAACAGGCCGAGTCGCCGCTGTGGATGCCGGCGGCCTCGACGTGTTCCATGATGCCGCCGATCATCACCGCGCCGGTCGCGTCGGCGATGCAGTCGACGTCGACCTCGATCGCGTCGTCCAGGAAGCGGTCGAGCAGCACGGGTGATTTCTCGCTGACCTTGACGGCCTCGCGCATGTAGCGCTGCAGGTCGCGGTCGCCGTGCACGATCTCCATCGCGCGGCCGCCCAGCACATAGCTCGGCCGCACCACCAGCGGATAGCCGATCTCCTGCGCCAGCACCAGTGCCTGTTCTTCGGTGCGTGCGGTGCGGTTGGGGGGCTGCTTCAGGCCCAGATCGTGCAGCAATTTCTGGAAGCGCTCGCGGTCCTCCGCGATGTCGATGCTGTCGGGGCTGGTGCCGATGATGGGCACGCCGGCGCGCTCCAGGTCCAGCGCCAATTTCAGCGGGGTCTGACCGCCGTACTGCACGATGACGCCGAGCGGACGCTCCTTGTCCACGATCTCCAGCACGTCTTCCAGCGTCACCGGCTCGAAGTACAGGCGGTCGCTGGTGTCGTAGTCGGTGGACACGGTTTCCGGATTGCAGTTGACCATGATGGTCTCGTAGCCGTCCTCCCGCAGCGCCAGCGCCGCGTGCACGCAGCAGTAGTCGAATTCGATGCCCTGCCCGATGCGGTTGGGACCGCCGCCCAGCACCATGATCTTGCGCCGCCCGGTCGGCGCGGCCTCGCATTCGCCGTCGGCGGCTTCGTAGCACGAATACAGGTAGGCCGTGGGCGTCGCGAACTCCGCCGCACAGGTGTCCACGCGCTTGTAGACCGGTCGTACGCCCAGGGCCTGACGCGCGGCGCGCACCGCGTGCTGGTGCGTGCCCATCAGCGCACCCAGGCGGCGGTCGGAGAAGCCCTTGGCCTTGAGCCAGCGCAGTTCTGCGGCTGTCAATGAATCGAGCGCGCGCGCCTTCACCAGTGCTTCGGTCGCCACGAGGTCTTCGATCTGCGCCAGAAACCAGGGGTCGATGGCCGTTTCCTCGAACACCTCGTCCAGGCTCATGCCGATGCGGAAGGCGTCGCCGACGAACAGGATGCGTTCGGGCCCGGCGTTGCCGATCTCGTCCAGGATCTCGTCGCGGTCCGCACTGCGCTCGGACAGTCCGTCGATGCCCGTCTCCAGCCCGCGCAGCGCTTTCTGGAAGCTCTCCTGAAAGGTGCGGCCCATCGCCATCACCTCGCCCACGCTCTTCATCTGCGTCGTCAGGTGCGGGTCGGCGGCCGGGAACTTCTCGAACGCAAACCGCGGGATCTTGGTGACGACATAGTCGATGCTGGGCTCGAAGCTGGCCGGCGTGGCGCCGCCGGTGATGTCGTTCTTCAACTCGTCCAGCGTGTAGCCCACGGCCAGCTTGGCCGCCACCTTGGCGATCGGGAAGCCCGTGGCCTTGGACGCCAGCGCTGAGGACCGCGACACGCGCGGGTTCATCTCGATCACGATCAGGCGGCCGCTCTTGGGGTCGACCGCAAACTGCACGTTGCTGCCACCCGTGTCCACACCGATCTCGCGCAGGATGGCGATGCTGGCGTTGCGCATCAGCTGGTACTCGCGGTCGGTCAGCGTCTGCGCCGGTGCCACCGTGATCGAGTCGCCGGTGTGGATGCCCATCGGGTCCAGGTTCTCGATGCTGCAGACGATGATG
>JBBSCX010000241.1:0-5866 GCA_038249905.1 Burkholderiales bacterium | reverse complement strand
TTCTTCAGCGTCACCTACGGCGCCGGCGGCAGCACGCGCGAAAAGACGCTGACCACCGTGCAGCAGATCGCGGCGCTGGGACATGAAGCCGCGCCGCACCTGTCCTGCGTGGGCAGCACACGCGAGGGCATTGCCGAGATCCTGGACACCTACCGCGCCCAGGGCATACGCCGCATCGTGGCGTTGCGGGGCGACCTGCCCAGCGGCACCGCCACGGCGGGCGAGTTCCGCTATGCCAACGAACTGGTCGAGTTCATCCGCCAGACCCAGGGCGCCGACTGGCACATCGAAGTCGCGGCCTACCCCGAGTACCACCCGCAGCAGCGTTACGCGCGGCGCGACGTCGAGCACTTCGCGGCCAAGATGAAGGCCGGCGCAGACAGCGCGATCACGCAGTTCTTCTTCAACCCCGACGCCTACTTCCACTTCGTCGACGAGGTGCGCAGGCTGGGTGTCGATGCGCCCATCGTGCCGGGCATCATGCCGATCCACAACTTCGCCAAGATTGCGCAGTTCGCCGAGCGCGACAAGATCGAGATTCCGCGCTGGGTGGCCTTGAAGATGGAGGGCTACATGGACGACGCCGCCAGCGTGCGCGCCTTCGGCATCGAGGTGGTGACGCGGCTGTGCGAAAGGCTGATTGCCGGCGGTGCGCCCAGCATCCACTTCTACACGCTCAACCAGAGCGCATTGAGCCTGGAAATCTGCCGTCGGCTGGGCTTGGTGCAGGCCGGCTGAACGGCACGCGTCAGCGTCTGGTCGCTCAGCCGGCGCCCCAGGCCACGCCGTCGTCGGTAAGGATGGCGTCCAGCGGCACATCGTGCGGCTCGGCCACCAGCCAGGGCACGAAGCCATTGCTGTAGGCCAGGCCCACCGTCATCGGCCGCGGCTGCACGGTGGCCAGGGTGCGGTCGTAGAAGCCGCCGCCATAGCCCAGGCGCACGCCCTTGGGGCCGTAGCCGACGCAGGGCACCAGCAGCAGCGTGGGCTCGAAACGCGGCGTGCCGCGCGGCTTGGGGATGCCGTAGGCGTCGGCCTCCATGTCGCAGCCCGGAAACCAGGTCTGGAAGCTCAGCTGCATGCTGTCCTTGTCCACCACCGGCAGGCCGATGTGGCGCCTGGGGTCGGCTTCGGTCCAGCGGAACAGCGCCGGCAGTGCATCGAACTCGCCCTTGATCGGCCAGTAGGCGCCGATGGCGGTATCGGGCCGGCCCATCAGCCACACGCGCAGCACCTCCTGCAGGTGCATGGCGCGCTGGTGGCGGTCGATCAGGCCCTGGCGTTCGGCCTGCAACTGGCGGCGCAGGGTCTTCTTGTCCTGCGTCGGCTCCATGTTCGGCAAGTCCATGCTCATTGCGGCAGATCCTCCCCAGGCGGCTGCAGGCGGCGGGCGTGCACCTGTGTGCGCGTATTGTCGGCGCAGGGCAGCCGACACGCCCTCCAGACCGCCAGCCCGCAGCGACCGGCCTAACGCAGGCCGGGCGAAGTCATGGCCCAGCGAGAGCCCGACCGGCGCCCAAGCAACTGCACCGCGCGCTGCAAGAAGGCGCTGAACCACCCCGGCGCCGACGGTGCCGGCGGCGGCTGCAGCAGCACCAGACGCGACGTCTGCCATCCCTGCAGCAGCCAGGCCGTGCCGGCCGGCAGCACCAGACGCTGACCGGCACGCAGCCAGTGGTCGCTCGCGCCGACGCCACCGAGGCCGCCGGTGGCCCAGACCTCGCCTTCTTGCACTTCCAGCCAGCGTTCGTGTGGGGTGGCCTCCAGGCGCTGCATGCTGCCGGCAGGCAAGGGCCACAGCCAGGGTGAGGCGTCGGCGCTTTGATGTCTCGGGCTCATGGTGCGGGTGCTCATGGCAATCTATCCAGGACGCGTCTGTGGGGCTTTGCTACGTGCGTATCTTCGGCTTCACCGGGGGCCACGGTCCAATCATCTCGACAGCCGCCATTGATAATCTTTGCTCATGAATGACCCCATCATCCCGGGGCGGCCGCCGGGCCCGGTATCGAACATTTCAGGCTTGCGCCAACGACCCTTGTCGGTCGGCCCGCTGCGCGCCTTCGAGGCCGTGGCGCGATTGCTCAGCTTTCGCGGCGCCGGCGAGGAACTGCACCTGACCCAGCCCGCCATCAGCCGCCAGATCCGCAGCCTGGAGGACGAAATCGGCGCCACGCTGTTCCTGCGCGGCACACGCCATGTCGAACTGACCGGCGCCGGCGCCGCCCTGGTGCGCACCGTGGCCCCGCTGCTGGCGCAACTCGACGGCACGGTGCGCCACATCCGCAGTGCCCAGCGCCGTCAACCGGTGGGCGTGACCACGTTTGCGTCCTTCGCCTCGCTGTGGCTGCTGCCGCGGCTGCAGGGCTTCCAGGCGCAGCACCCGGACATCGACATCCGCATCTCGGCCTTCGACGCGCTGGCCGACCTGGACGAGCCCGAACTCGATCTGGCCCTGCGCTACACCCGCCCCGGCAGCGCGCCGGCCGGCAGCACCGCGCTGTTCGGCGACGTGCTGACGCCGGTGGCCAGCCCCGCCCTGCTGGCGCGATCGCCCATCCGCCACCCTGCCGACCTGGCTGCACAGACCCTGCTGGAGGAAGACGACCACCGCCCCAGCGCCGAATACCTGAGCTGGCGCCACTGGCTGGGCCTGCACGCGCCGCCGCGGCTGGAGCCCCGGGGCTGGATCTACCTGAACTTCACCTACCAGCAGATCCAGGCCGCGCTGGCCGGCCAGGGCGTGGCGATGGCGCGGCTGGCCCTGGTGCAGGAACCGCTGGCGCGGGGTGAACTGGTCGAACTGTTCGACGGCCGCATGCGCAGCACCAGCCCCTTTGCCTACTGGCTGGTGCGCTGGCCGGAACGGCGCGAACGCCCTGCGCTGGCCGCCTTCGAGGCCTGGGTGCTGGCGCAGGCCGATTCCACACGCGCCCTGCTGTCGGCATCGGGCGGGACAGCGGCCTGATGCCGGCGCCGACGCCGGCATCGCCGGTGACCCCATGGCGCGGACGGGGCGGTGGCGGCCCTGCTGCGCGGCGGGCCGGCGCGACCATCCCTGCGCGGGTGCACGCTTACACGTTAGATTCGCCGATCGGGCGCAGGCATCACGCCCTACATTGAGACGCATGCCCTCCCTCCACCAGCCCTCCCCGCCCACTGCGCCCTGTCCCAGGACGCAGCCCTCGCCACCCCGCCCACGCGGGTTGGGCGTCGCGGGGACGTGGCTGACGGCGCTGACTGCAGCGACCGTGCTGGTGGCGACATCTGCCCAGGCACAGCCCGTTGCCGTGCCGCGGCTGTCCTCCGCCAGCGCAGCCCAGACCGCTGCGGGCGACGCGCTGCTGCTGCAGGCGCGCGAGGCCCTGCGCCGCCCTGGGCGCGACACTGCCGCGCTGCTGGTGCAGACCCGAGACACGCTGGCGGCGCAGGGCCACCCGCTGGCCGCATGGGCAGCGTACTGGGAGCTGAACGCCCGCCTGGCCCAGGCGCAACAGCGCGATCTCGATGCCTTCTGGTTGCGCTGGCCCGGCACCTATGTCGAAGACCGGCTGCGCAACGACTGGCTGCTGGAACTGGGCCAGCGCCGCGACTGGGCCAACTTCCGCGCCGAGTTCCCGCGCTTTCGCATGAACGACGACCGCTCGGTCACCTGCTACGCGCTGCTGACGCGCCATCTGAATGGCGAAGACGTGCGCAGCGAAGCGCGCACCGCCTGGGCGGCACCGCGTGATGTGGATGACGGCTGCAGCCTGCTGGCCGGCACGCTGACCGCGGCCGGCGCCTTCACGCCCCAGGACATCTGGCCCGTCGTGCGCCAGCATGTAGAGGCCGCGCGGCTGCGCCCGGCCCGTGCGGCGGCCGAGCTCATCGACCGTGCCACGGCATTGAACGTGGCCGAGGCCTACGAGAACCCGCAGCGCTTCCTGCAACGCCAGACCAGCGTCGACGGCGACACCGCGCACGAGTTGACCCAGGTGGCGCTGACACGCCTGGCCGCCAGCGACCCGGCACAGGCCGTGGCCCTGCTCGAAGGCGGCCTGCAAGCCCGGCTGCCACCGTCATTGGCCGCGCTGGCCTGGGGCAGCGCGGTGCGCCAGGCGGCCATGAAGCAGCAGCCGCTGGCGGCCGAATACGTGCGCCGTGCCTGGCGCCAGCAACGGCGCGCCGAGGGCCAGATGCCCTGGAGCGACGAACAACTGGCGTGGCAGGTGCGCGCCGCCTTGCGCCTGCCGGCCGACACCAGCGACCGCTGGTCGCTGATGGCGCGTGCCATCGACGCCATGAGCCCGGCCGAGCAGCGCGACCCGGCCTGGGTCTACTGGCGGGCCCGCGCGCGTTTCGAGGACTCGCACAGCGGCCGCACCGGCGAGCACGACCGCACGGCCGCACGCGCCGCCCTGGCCGGCATCGCCAGCCCCTTGCACTTCTACGGCAAGATGGCGCTGGAGGCCAACGGCCGCGCCTTCGAATTGCCGCCCGTGCCGCTGGCGCCGACCGCGGCCGAAACCGAGGCCGTGCGCGGCCAAGCGGGGCTGGCGCGTGCGCTGCAACTGATCGCCCTGGGCCTGCGCAGCGAAGGTGTGCGCGAATGGAACTGGTCGCTGCGTGGACTGGGCGAGCGCGAACTGCTGACGGCCGCGCAGTGGGCCTGCGAGCGCGAGGTCTGGGACCGCTGCATCAACACCAGCGAACGCACGCGCGACAGCATCGACATCACCCAGCGCTACCCATTGCCGCTGCGCGACGCGGTGCTGCCGCAAGCGCGTGAAGCGGGGCTGGACCCGGCCTACATCTACGGCCTGATCCGGCAGGAATCGCGCTTCATCATGGACGCACGTTCGCATGTCGGGGCCAGCGGGCTGATGCAGATCATGCCGGCCACCGCGCGCTGGACGGCGCGCAAGATCGGCCTGCCCTTCCAGCCCGCGCAAATCACCGACCAGGCCGTCAACCTGAAGCTGGGCACGACCTATCTGAAGATCGTGCTGGACGACTTCGGCGGGTCGCAGGCGCTGGCCGCAGCGGCCTACAACGCCGGCCCCAACCGGCCGCGCCGCTGGCGTGAGGGCGCGGTGATGGAGGCTGCAGCCTGGGCCGAGACCATCCCCTTCACCGAAACACGCGACTACGTGAAGAAGGTACTGTCCAACGCCGTCGTCTACAGCGCCATCCTCGACACCAAGGCCGCCCCGGGCTTGAGCGCACGACTGGGCCCGGCCATCGGCCCGCGTGAAGCCGCGGCGCCGGCCACCGACCGCGAGATTCCATGACAACTCACCACAGTCGTGTGCTGGTGCTGGGTGGCACCGGCTTCGTCGGCCGGTCGGTGTGCGAACGCCTGGTGACGCGCAGCGGCGGCGCCAGCGCGCTGGTGCGTGTGCCCACGCGCCGGGCACAGCATGCCAACGCCATCCGCCACCTGCCGACGCTGCAGGTGGTGCCAGCCGATGTGCACGACCCGGCGCAGCTGGCGACCCTGGTGCAGGGGGTCGACGCCGTGGTGCAGCTGGTGGCGATCCTGCACGGCAGCGCTGACGCCTTCCGCCGCGCGCACGTGGAGCTGCTGCACAAGCTGGCGCAGGCCTGCAAGGCGGCGGGTGTGAAGCGCCTGGTGCAGGTCAGCGCGCTGGGCGTGGGACCGCAGGCACCATCGAATTACCTGCGCAGCAAGACCGAGGGCGAAGCCGTGCTGCGGGCCGCCGGGCTGGACCTGACGGTGCTGCGGCCCTCGGTCATCTTCGGTGCCGAGGACCGCTTCCTCAACGTCTTCGCGAAATTGCAGTCGGTGGCCCCGGTGATGCCGCTGGCCGGCAGCGCGGCGCGCTTTCAGCCGGTGTGGGTGGAGGACGTGGCCAGCGCCATCGTG
>JBBSCX010000240.1:0-5869 GCA_038249905.1 Burkholderiales bacterium | reverse complement strand
CGCCGTGGCCGGCCTCGCCGCCGGGCAGGGCCAGGTCGCGCTGCAGGCGCTCAGCCAACCAGGCGCCGCCCGTCCAGATGCCCACCAGCACGCCGCCGGGCGGCAGGATGCGGCGCACGCCTTCGCGCAGGTCGGCGTACAGGGCTTCGGCGTCAAGTTCGAGCATGGGTTTGCGACGGCTCAAGCTTCAGGCAATGCGTCAGACCGCGCAGGTGCTGATCCAGGATCAGGGCTGCGGCCAGGGCGTCGATGTCGGCTCCAGCATTTCCGTCGGCCAGGGCCTCGGTGGTGGTGTAACGCTCGTCCACCGCATGCACCGGCAGCCGGAAGCGGCCCTGCAACTGGCGCGCGAAGCGCTGTGCACGGCGCGTATTCTCGTGCGCCGCGCCGTCCGGGTGGAAGGGCACGCCCACCACCAGCGCATCGGGCTGCCATTCGGCAATCAACGCCGCAATGGCGTCGAAGGCGGGCGCGCCGCCAGCCAGCGTGCGCAAGGGCTGGGCGTGGCCCAGCACGGTGTTGCCGCTGGCCACGCCGATGCGGCGGGTGCCGAAATCGAAGGAAAGAAAGGACTGCGGGCCGAGTGGCGTGGCGGATGAGGCCGGCGTCGCCATCGCTGCCGTCACGCGTGTCCGGCCTCTTGCGACAGCATGCGCGGGTCGAAGCCCAGCAGCGACAGCGCGCGGTCGTAGCGCTTCTCGATCGGGGTGTCGAAGATCACGGCCGGGTCGGCATCCACCGTCAGCCAGCCATTGCGGCCGAGTTCGTCTTCCAGCTGCCCCGCCTGCCAGCCGCTGTAGCCCAGCGTCACCAGCACCTTGCGCGGGCCGACGCCGCCGGCCAGGGCCTCGAGCACGTCCTTGCTGGTCGTCATCTCCAGCCCGCCGGGCACCGACATGGTCGAGTTGTAGCCCACGTCGCCCTCGCCTTGCTTCTCGTGCAGCACGAAGCCGCGCTCGGTCTGCACCGGGCCGCCGAAGTACACCGGCTGCTCGGCCAGGTCGGCCTGCTCGGCGCGGTCCAGGCTCAGGTCGACCTTCTCGAACAGGTTCTTCAGCGTGATGTCGATGGGCTTGTTGATGACCAGACCCAGGGCGCCGCGCTCGTTGTGCTCACACAGGTAGACCACCGAACCGGCAAAGTTGTCGTCGGCCATGCCGGGCATGGCGATCAGGAACTGGTTGGTCAGGTCGATGCGGTAGGCGCTGGGCATGCGAGGAGTTTATTCCGGCCCCACACTCGCCACGGTGAGCAAATCCATCCAGCACCCAGTCAAGGGGGACGACCCGGCCAAGCCGTTCGACCGCGCCCTGGTGTGGTTGCGCCGCGACCTGCGCACCGACGACCACGCCGCGCTGCACCACGCGCTGCGGTCGGCACGCCAGGTGTGGTGCGCCTTCGTCTTCGACCGCGAGATCCTGGACGCGCTGCCGGGCCAGCAGCACGGCCCTGCCGGGGCCGCCAGGAGCGACCGGCGGGTGGAGTTCATCCGCGACAGCCTCGTCGGCGTCGATGCCGAACTGCGGGCGCTGGCAGCTTCGCATGGCATCGATGGTGCCGGGCTGATCGTGCGCCACGGCTGGGCGCGCGACGAGATTCCCGCACTCGCCAGTGCGCTCGGCGTGCAACTGGTGGTGGCCAGCCATGACGACGAACCGGCCGCGCTGGAACGCGACGCGCAGGTGCTGGGCCAACTGGCTGGCGCCGGCATCGCGCTGCACACGATGAAGGACCATGTGGTCTTCGAGCGCAGCGAGGTGTTGACCTTGGCGGGCGGACCCTTCAGCGTCTTCACGCCCTACAAGAACGCCTGGCTGAAGCGGCTGGGCGAACATGACCTGACGCCCTGGCCGGTGGCCCCGCTGGCAGGTGCGCTGGCGCCCCGGCCGGCCGGCCAGCCCGGCGTGCCGACGCTGGCCGAGATCGGCTTTGCGCCCACCAATCTGCACAGCCTGCGCCTGCCCAGCGGACCAGTTGGCGCGCAAGAACTGCTGGACGACTTTCTGCCACGCATCGACCGCTATGCCGCCACGCGCGACTTTCCTGCCGTCAAGGGCCCCAGCTACCTCAGCACGCACCTGCGCTTCGGCACCGTCTCCATCCGCCGCCTGGCACGCGAGGCGCATGCACGCCGGGGTGCCGTGTCTGCACCGGCCGGCCATCGCGACGGCGCCGAAACCTGGCTGTCCGAACTGATCTGGCGCGACTTCTATCACCAGGTGCTGCACCACCATCCGCGTGTCGTCACCGGTGCCTTCAAGGCGGAATACGACCGCATCAAGTGGGAACACGGCAAACACGCCGAGGCTCTGTTCGCTGCCTGGTGCGAGGCCCGCACCGGCTACCCGCTGATCGACGCGGCCATGCAGCAGATCAACCAGACCGGCTACATGCACAACCGGCTGCGCATGGTGGTGGCGAGCTTTCTCACCAAGGACCTGGGGCTGGACTGGCGCTGGGGCGAGCGCTACTTTGCATTGCACCTGAACGACTTCGATCTCGCGGCCAACAACGGCGGCTGGCAGTGGGCGGCCAGTTCAGGCTGCGACGCACAGCCCTACTTCCGCATCTTCAACCCGGTGGCGCAGAGCGAGAAGTTCGACCCGCAAGGCAAGTTCATCCGCCGCTACGTGCCGGCCTTGGCAGCCCTGCCCGACAAGCTGATCCACGCCCCCTGGCTGGCGCGGCCGCTGGATCTGGCGGCGGCGGGCATCACGCTCGGGCGTGACTACCCGTTGCCCGTCGTCGACCACGCGGCGGCGCGCGAGAAGACGTTGGCGCGGTATGCGGTGGTGAAGGCGGCGGGGCCGTCGATGGCGTGATGTCCGGCGCTGATGTCAGGGCGCGAGATGGCCACGAAGCTCAGGTCCTGACCGTTGCCTCGATCAGCCTGACGGCCCCGGCCGGCGCGATGATCGGTATGCCCTCGAAGTTGCCGAGTGACAGCAAGTCGTTGTCGCCCGACACGATGAATTCGACCTTGGCGGCGATGGCCAACGCAAGCACCTGATCGTCATCAGGATCGCGGCAAACCACCTGCGGCAGCGGTGGCGGATCGATCACTTCGGCGAGTTGGCGCACCTGGGCCAGTGACTGCGTACGCGAGATATTGGTGCGGGTGAGGATTGCACTGAACTTTGCACGCTCGATCACGTTGGCCAATTCAGCCAGCAGCGCCGGACTGCTGACCAAGCTGACGGTGCCGGCGCGCACATGCTCAAGCAGCGCGTGCGGTGGTCCACGCCACAACAGGCCAGCGAGCAGCACGTTGGTGTCAATAACCGCCCGCAAGCTGACGGCGCTGCGCACGTGCGGCCTTTACTTCGGCATTGATCTCTTCCATCGACATCGGCTCGATGCCGGCCGCCGCCACACGATCAGCGACGGACAGCAGCGAGTCGCCCGCCTCTTTGCGCTTGAGCGCGTCGTTAAGCATGCGCTCCAGCGCCTGCGGCGTCAGCAGCCCCGCCTCGCGCGCGGCCTGCGCAGTGGCCTCGGGCAACTCGATCTGAATTGTCGTCATCGTCCGGCTCCTTGCGCGCTTTGATGTGCAGACGCGCGTTGCATGGGTTTCTCGCGCTCGATGAAGCTGTCCAGCGGCGTGCGTCTGATCTTAGAGGCAGGTACGGCGAGCGATCAAGCGCCTGCCGCCCGCCTCCGAGACCGTATCTCCAGCCTGCGGGGCCGGCTGGGCGCAGCAAGGCCCCGCGCCAATCAGAACCGCGAGCCCGGCTGCTGCAGGAAGGCGACCTCTTCCGGCGTCGACTCGCGACCGAGAATGGCGTTGCGATGCGGAAAACGTCCGAAGCGATCGACCACGGCCTGATGCTGGCGCGCGTAGTCCAGCGCGCCCGTCAAGGCTCCGACTACCGCGGCGTGTTGCGGGCTGCCCTGGGCATCCGACACCAACTGCTCGAAGCAGCCCACGGACTGGGCCTGCACAGCTAGGTCTTCGGCATGCTCCAGTGGCATGTAGGCAAACCAGCGCTGCAGGGGCGGCATGGCGCGGTCTTCGCCGCCGGCGACCAGGGCTTGCGTCAATGCCAGGGCCTGCGCGTCACCCGCGAAGGCCTGTGGCGTGCCGCGGTGCACGTTGCGTGTGAACTGGTCCAGCACGACGATCAATGCCAGCGTGCCGGCCGCGCCCTGCGCCGGCCAGTGTGCGAGCTGGCCGGCCAGCGCTGCGGCCAGGGTATCGCCGTGCAATGACGCAATCAGCGCATCGAAGTCCGGCCCGCCCTTGAACCAGCGGTCGTCGACGGCCTCACCGGCGCCGAACCAGAAGTCCAGCACCGCCTGCGGGCCGGGCAGCGTGGCATTGGCATTGGCATTGGCATTGGCGGTGGCATTGGCATTGGCGGTGGCGGTGGCGGTGGCGGCGATGGTGATGGCGGCGTCCATGTCAGGCCCCGCGCGGCGCAGGCGCAGCCTCGAAGCGCGCCAGGATGGCCGCGTGCTGCTGCGGCCAGGCACGCAGCGCAGTGTCGTCGGCGCCGAACACGGTCTGCACGAAGGCCAGGGCCAATGTCTTGGTCGCCGCCTTGACCTGCGGGTTCAACACCGGCCCGCCCGTGCCGGCGCGGTCGGTGAACATGCTGTGGGATCCGCCCTCGAACACCGCCAGCCACTTGGGCGTGGCCCGCGCCGCGCCGGTCGCTTCCCACACCGCCACGCGGTCGGCAGCGCCGCTGAAGTAGCCGGGGATGCGGATCACGTCTTCGGTGGCCGTGACGTGCAGGCTGGGCACCGCGATGTCGCCCAGGATGGACCGCATGTCTTCCTGGCCGTAGAACGGCGGCGCGCGGATGGCGATGGCGGCGCGCACCCGCTCGTCGCGCAGCAGCAGGTCGCGCCCGTCACGGGGCACGCGCGCGCCGGCCGACAGCAGCGTGGTGTTGGCGCCGTAGCTGTGACCGGCAGCGACGATGCGCTCGGCGTCGAAGCGCGGTGCCAGGTCGCCCGCCAGCAGGGTGTCGAGCGCAAAGCGCAGGTCGTGCACGCGGGCCAGGGCCTCGGCCTCTTGCGCCGCACCTTGCAGCCGGCCCATCAGCCCCCACACGCTGCCGCCCCACAGGCTGCGGTCGCTGCCCACATGCTGCAGGTGCAGGCTGGCAATGCCGTGGCTGGCAAAGTGCCGGCCGAGATAGCTGTAGCCGCGGCGCGACCCGCCGATGCCGTGCGAGAACACCACCACCGGCAGCGGCCGCACGGCCGAGCCATGGCCGGGCAGATGCAGCCGCACCGGCACCGGGCGCTGGCGCGCGGTGTCGACCCAGTCGAGGTCGAAGACCTGGGGCAGCGACACCTGGGGCACGGGCACAGGCACGTCCTGCGCCGACGCGACGCGCCACGACGGCACGAAGGCCGTGGCCGCCACGCCACCCAGGCCGGCCATGAAGCGGCGGCGCGGCAGGCGGGCGAGGAACGGATATCGGGTCATCGTGTGGCCTCCTGGGCGGGGACGGGATGGGCGACTGTGGGCGCGACGGCGTGGGCAATGTTGGCGGTCTTGGCAGGGACGACAGCGCCGGCCGCCGGCTGCCCGCGCAGCCGCCGCCACAGTCGGCCGCTGGCCTGCACCCCGTCATCGACATAGGTGAAGACCACGGGCACCACCAGCAGGCTGAGGAAGGTGCTGGTGATGAGCCCGCCGATGACGACGATGGCCATCGGCGCACGGAAGCTCGGGTCGGTGCCCAGGCCCAGCGCGATGGGCATCATGCCGGCGCCCATCGCGATGGTGGTCATCACGATCGGCCGCGCGCGCTTGTGGCAGGCGTCCATCAACGCGTCCCAGCGCGTCATGCCGCGGTCGCGCCGGGCGACGATGGCGTACTCGACCAGCAGGATCGAGTTCTTGGTGGCGATG
>JBBSCX010000239.1:0-5875 GCA_038249905.1 Burkholderiales bacterium | reverse complement strand
GTGCGCAGGCCCTGGGCTTCGTGCACGAGGTGGTGCCCGCCGAGGCGCTGGACAGCAAGGTCGACGAGATCGTCGCCGCCCTGGTGGCCAACGGGCCGGCCGCGGTCAAGGCCTGCAAGCAACTGGTGCAGGACGTCGCCGGTCGCCCCATCGACGCCGCGCTGCGCGCCGAGACCGCGCGCCGCATCGCCGACATCCGCGCCAGCGACGAGGGCCGCGAAGGCGTCACGGCCTTTCTCGACAAGCGTGATCCGGCCTGGCGGCGCGTTGACTGACACCGCGTTGCGTACGCATTCCGCTAACCCGCCCGTCACGCACCCTTCAAGCAACGATCACGCACCGATCACGCACCGCCCCACGCGCCCACCACGGCACCCGTCAATCAAATGGACCTGACCCACCTTGCCGCCATTGCCGCAGCGCTCGGCTGGGCCAGCGGCATGCGGCTGTATGCGGTCGTCTTTCTCACCGGCGCGGCGGGTTTCCTCGGCTGGGTGGACCTGCCGCCCGGCCTGTCGTTGCTGCAGCACCCGCTGGTGCTGGGCGGCAGCTTCGTGATGGTGGCGGTGGAGTTCGTGGCCGACAAGGTGCCGGGAGTCGATTCGCTGTGGGACGCGGTGCAGACCGTGCTGCGCATTCCCGCCGGCGCGCTGCTGGCCGCGGGGGTCTTCAGTGGCGGCAGCGCCGATGTGCAAGTCTGGACGCTGCTGGCTGCACTGGCCGGCGGCACGCTGGCCGCCACAGCCCACACCGCCAAGGCGACAACGCGCGCGGCCGTCAACACCAGCCCGGAACCTTTCTCCAACATCGGCCTGTCGCTGGCCGGTGATGCGGCCGTGCCGGCTCTGCTGTGGTTGTCGTGGGCGCAGCCCCTGTGGTTCTTCGCCGTGCTGGCGGTGGCCGTGGTGGTGGCGCTGGTATTGACGGTATGGCTGTTCCGGGCCTTGGGCAGGCTGTGGCAGCGGCTGCTGTCGCCGCGCGCCGGGGTGACGATGGCCATGCGGAAGAGGTGAAGCACGCGGTGCAGCAAGCGGTGAAGCAAGCGGTGAAGCAAGCGGTGAAGCAAGCGGTGCGGCAAGGAATGACGCAAAGGGTGGAAAGATGTTCAGCAAGATCCTGATCGCCAACCGCGGCGAGATCGCCTGCCGTGTGGCCGCGACCGCGCGTCGCCTCGGTGTGCGCACCGTCGCCGTGTTCTCCGACGCCGACGCGCAGGCCCGCCATGTGCTGGCCTGCGACGAGGCCGTGCATGTCGGCGGCAACGCGCCGCGCGACAGCTACCTGCGCTGGGAACGCATCATCGAAGCCGCCCGGTCCACAGGCGCCCAGGCTGTGCACCCCGGCTACGGCTTTCTGTCCGAAAACGAGGACTTCGCGCGCGCCTGCGCCGCCGCCGGCATCGTCTTCATCGGCCCGCCGCCCGAGGCCATTGCCGCGATGGGCAGCAAGAGCGCGGCCAAGACGCTGATGGCCCGTGCCGGCGTGCCCCTGGTGCCCGGTTACCACGGCGTCGACAACGACCCGGCCCTGCTGGCGCGTGAAGCTGGAAGCATCGGCTACCCGGTGCTGATCAAGGCCAGCGCCGGGGGTGGCGGCAAGGGCATGCGCCGCGTCGAGCGGGCCGAGGACTTTGCTGCCGCGCTTGCTTCGTGCCAGCGCGAGGCGAAGAACAGCTTTGGCGACGACCACGTGCTGGTCGAGCGTTACGTCATGCGGCCGCGGCACATCGAGATCCAGGTCTTCGCCGACACCCACGGCCAGGTCATCCACCTGAACGAACGCGATTGCTCGGTGCAGCGCCGCCACCAGAAGGTGCTTGAAGAGTCACCCGCACCCGGCCTCAGCGCGCTGCGCCGTGCCGAACTGGGCGCCGCTGCCGTGGCGGCGGCGAGGGCGGTGGGATATGTCGGCGCCGGCACGGTCGAGTTCGTGGCCGAAGAACTGGACGACGGCGACATCCGCGCCTATTTCATGGAGATGAACACGCGGCTGCAGGTTGAGCACCCGGTGACCGAGGCCGTCACCGGCCTGGACCTGGTGGAATGGCAATTGCGCATCGCCGCCGGTGAACCGCTGCCGCTGGCGCAGGACCAGGTTCTGCTGCAAGGCCACGCGATCGAGGCCCGCATCTGTGCCGAGAACCCCGAAGCCGGCTTCCTGCCCGCCACCGGGCGCCTGGCGGTCATGCGCTGGCCGGCGCATGTGGCCTTCACGCGCGGCGACGGGGTGCTGTCGCGTGTGGACACCGGTTTTGTCGAGGGTGACGAGATCAGCCCGCACTACGACTCGATGATTGCCAAGCTCATCGTGCACGGCGCCGACCGCGCACAGGCGTTGGCGCGGCTGGACGCGGCGCTGCGCGACACGCACATCCTCGGTCCGCACAACAACGTCGCCTTCCTGCGCCGGGTCGTCGCATCCAGGTCCTTCGCCACGGCCGATCTCGACACGGGATTGATCGAGCGTGAACACGCCGCATTGTTCGATGCCGCACCGCTGTCATTGCGGCTGCTGATGTCGGCCGTGGTGGCTCACCGGCTTAAGGAAGAGGCCGCGCTGGAAGACGCCGACCCCTGGAGCCGCCGCGACGGCTGGCGTCTGCATGGCGGGGCCGCGCGGCAACTGCACGTGGACCTGCAGGGCCGGCGCCTGACGTTGCGCGTCGAACGCCAGCACGACGGCGGCACCGTGCTGGCGCTGCAGGGCACGGGCCTGGCGGAGGCCGAACAGGCGCCGTGGCGGCTGGTGACGCGGGCGCTGGGTGGCCTGCGGCACGAGCTGGCCTTCGACGCCGAGCGGCATGGGGTGGCGGTGCACGCCGATGGCGATCGCCTGGCGGTCTTCGCCGCCCGCGGCAGCGCACTGCTGACCGAGTTCGACCCTATCGCCCATGCCGGCGACGGCGCGGCCGAGGGAGGCCGGCTGACCGCGCCGATGCCGGGCAAGGTGGTGGCCTTCCTGGCCGCGGCCGGCGACACGGTCCAGCGTGGTCAGGCGCTGGCGGTGATGGAGGCGATGAAGATGGAGCACACCCTGAGCGCGCCACGCGACGGCGTCGTCGAGAGCCTGCTGTACGGCGTCGGCGACGCCGTGGTCGAGGGTGCCGAACTGCTGCGCCTGCGGGCTGAATAGGACGATCGGCGTCCGACGTCCGGCGTCCGGCGTCCAGCCTCGGCCTTGCTGGCCGCGCCCTCGCAGAGCTCGGGCCCTTCGGCCGGCGCGGGTCAGTCCGCAGGGACTGCCCCGCGTCCGGCCTCAGCCTTGCAGGCCGCGCCCTCGCAGAGCTCAGCGACCGAACCAGCGCGCCGGGCGGAACCAGCCGCGGCGTGGCGGCGGGTGGGCTGGGTCATCGGGCTCGATACTGTCGAAACTGACGGGGTGGCTGCGCGGCGCCGTGTCGGGCGCCTCGGCCAGTGCCGTTCGGTAGTGCAGTGCCAGTGACGCCAGCTCGGTGCCCGGCATCGCGTCGCACACCAGCACCACGTCGCGGGCATACAGCGAGTCGTCCACCATGCGACGCGCGTCGATGCCATGGCCCACCGCGTCCAGCAGCAGGACATGCATGCGTTCGGCGATGCGCAGGCAGCGGCGGGTGTTCATGGCGGCTGGAGTGTCCCGGGCCGCGGGCGCGGCCGCCATCCCCAACAAGATAGAAGGGTGGATGACGCCGATATAGTGTTTGGCCCGCCCATCGAGCCACAGCGAGGAAGTCCGCACCATGATCCCCAACCGTGTCACCCTGGTCGAGGTCGGCCCGCGCGACGGCCTGCAGAACGAGGCCCAGCCTGTCAGCGCGGCCCAGAAGATCGAGCTGGTGCACCGCCTGCAGGCGGCCGGCTGTGCCGAGATCGAGGTCACCAGCTTCGTCAGTCCGAAGTGGGTGCCGCAGATGGCCGACAACGCCGAAGTCATGGCCGGCATCCAGCGCCGCCCCGGCGTGAGGTACAGCGTGCTGACCCCGAACCTGAAGGGGCTGGAGGCGGCGTTGCCGACACGGCCCGACGAAATCGTCGTCTTCGGCGCCGCCAGCGAGGCTTTCAGCCAGCGCAACATCAACTGCAGCATCGAAGAGAGCATCGAACGCTTTCGCCCCGTCGTCGCTGCCGCGCATGCCGCCGGTGTGAAGGTGCGCGCGGCGGTGTCGTGTGCGCTGGGCTGCCCCTACCAGGGCGAGGTCTCGGCCGACGAGGTCGAGCGTGTGGTGCGGCTGATGAAGGCCATCGGCGTCGACCACTGCGGCATCGCCGACACCATCGGCGTGGGCACGCCGCGCCGCGTGCAGGCGGTGATCGAGCGCGCGCTGAAGCATTACCCGCTGGCCGAAGTCAGCGGCCATTTCCATGACACCTATGGCCAGGCGCTGGCCAACATCCACGCTTGCCTGCAGCTCGGGCTGCATGTCTTCGACGCCAGCATCGCCGGCCTCGGCGGCTGCCCTTATGCCAAGGGCGCGACCGGCAACGTCGCTACCGAAGACGTGGTCTTCATGCTGCAGGGCATGGACATCGCCACCGGCATCGATCTGGACGCGCTGGTGGACGCTGGCGGCTACATCAGCGACGTGCTGGGCCGCGCGCCGGTGTCGCGCGCGGGCAGGACGCTGCTGGCGAAGCGACGCGCGAATGGGTCCCCCGCGATGGCAGGCATGCCTGGCGCGCCCGTGGCCGACGTGGTGCCCGCATGACGCAGCCCGTGTCGTCACCCTGCATCAACGTCTGCTGCATGGACGAAGCCAGCGGGTGATCATGGCGCAGCCCGTGTCCTCACCCTGCATCAACGTTTGCCGCATGGACGAAGCCAGCGGGTGATCATGGCGCAGCCCGTGTCCTCACCCTGCATCAACGTTTGCCGCATGGACGAAGCCAGCGGCTGGTGCGAAGGCTGCCTGCGCACCTTGGACGAGATCGCGCTGTGGTCGCTGCTGGACGAGGACGAAAAGCGCGCCGTCGCGGTCGAACTGTCGAAGCGGCGCGTGCTGTGGCGGCAGCGGCCGGGCGCGACCGCGGCGCCCGGGGACTGAGCATGCAGCGCGTCGTCTTTCATTTCGACGTCGTCTCGCCCTACGCCTATCTGGCCTTCGAGCGCCTGCCGCAGGTGCTGGCCGGTATCGGCCACGTGGTCGAGTACCGGCCGCTGCTGTTCGCCGGCCTGCTGGCGCACTGGGGGCAGAAGGGCCCGGCCGAGATCGAGCCCAAGCGGCAGTGGACCTTCCGCCAGGTGCACTGGCTGGCGGCGCGGCATGGCGTGACGCTGAACACCCCTGCGCAGCACCCCTTCAATCCCTTGCCGCTGCAGCGCCTGCTGCTGGCCTGCGGGCCCAACCGGCGCACCGTCGAGGCCGTGATGCGCCATGTCTGGTGCAGCGAAGGCGCGGCGGCCGACGACCCGCAGCGCCTTGCCGCGTTGACGGCCGAACTGACTGCCGGACTGACTGCCGAACTGAAGCCCCCGCGCGACCCCGCCGGCGACGAGGTGAAGGCCGAACTGCGTGCACGCACGGCCGAGGCCGCCGCACGCGGGGTGTTCGGCGTGCCCACTTTCGAGCTCGACAGGGCGCTCGGCAGCCCTGCCGGACCGCGCCTGTTCTGGGGGCAAGACGCGCTGGAGATGCTGGCCGACGCGTTGCGCGGCGAGCCCTGGTTCACAGGCCCGGCGTGGACCCGTGAAGGTGCGCCGCGGCCGGGTGTGGTGCGGCGCGACTGAGCGGCCGGGCACCGCAAGTCCCGCTGCTGCCGCCGCATGCTGCCGGTGCAGGGCCGCGGCATAGACTGCCCGCACCGTCACCCGCCGCCGCCGCCATGAACCACGTCCCGCCCCGCATCGCCCTCGTCACCGGTGCCGGCAGCGGCATCGGCCGCGCCACCGCGCTGGCCCT
>JBBSCX010000238.1:0-5888 GCA_038249905.1 Burkholderiales bacterium | reverse complement strand
CGCCGGCAACTGTGCGCCCAGGGCGATGCGCGCCGCGCCCGTCAGCGTCGCCAGGTCGATCATCAGGTCGGGCTGAGACTCGGCGCCAAAGGCCAGCGCATCGCACAGCACCACCCGTCCCTCGGCGTCGGTGTTGCCGATCTCGATGTGCAAACCGGCGCGGGTCTTGAACACGTCGCCAGGGCGATAGGCGTTGCCGGCGATGGCGTTCTCGACCGCCGGGATCAGCAGCTGCAGCCGCACCGGCAATTCCAGCGCCATCACCATCTGCGCCAGGCCCAGGGCGTTGGCGGCGCCGCCCATGTCCTTTTTCATCAGGCGCATGCCCTCGCCGCCCTTGATGTTCAGGCCGCCGCAGTCAAAACACACGCCCTTGCCCACCAGGCACAGCTTCGGGTGCTTGGGGTCGCCCCAGTTCAGCTCGATCAGGCGCGGCGCCCGATCGGCGGCGGCTGCGCGGCCCACGGCGTGGATGGCGGGCAGGTTCTGTTTGAGCAGCGCGTCGCCGACGATCTGCCTGAACCTGGCGCCATGCTGCCGGGCCACCAGGCGCACGGCCTCGGCCAGTTGTGCCGGGCCCATGTGTTCGGCCGGGGTGTTGACCAGATCGCGCGTGCTGGCCACGGCCGCGGCCAGCACCAGGCCGCGGCGGCTGGTGGCGTCTTCGGCCAGCACCAGCTCGGCCGCGGCGCGGCGCGGCGGCTTGTAGAGGTCGAAGACGTAGCTGCCCAGTTCCCACGAGAAGGCAGCCGCCTGCGGCTCGATGGCCAAGCCTTCACTGCCCAGGTGATAACGCCCCACCGGCAGCGCCTTGGGCAGCGCCGCCAGCGCCCAGGGGTGGTTGGCGCTGCGCACCCCCGCCCAGACCTCGCCCAACGCGCCGTCGGCGGCGGGCACCAGGGCATGCGTGTCGGCGGCGGCGGTGAAGCCGTTGGCGCGCAGCCAGCGCTGCGTCGGTTCGGGCACGGTGGAAAGCGCGGCGGCCAGGCCGGCGCGTTCGACGCAGCGGATGGGCACGCTGCCGGTGGTGGTTGAGTCGGGGGGGGTCTTGCTCAGGCTGACGGTCATGGGTAGGGGTGCTGCTCGCGGCTCGCTTGGATGATTGCTGGCGCAGATTGTCGTGCCGTGCCGTCACCTCACGCCGGTGCCTGTCGATACGTCGCCATGCCCTCGCCGCCCCGCTGCGGCCCCGGCACATTCATCCCATTCGCCACCCCTCACAGGACTTGCCACCATGAACCCGCTCAGCTTCATCACCCGCCCCGTGCGCGACCTGACCCAGGCCGTCGTGATGCCCTTGCGGGCGCTGTTCGTGGTCGGCCTGTGCGGCTTCATCAACTGGATGACTTTCAGTGGCGAGTGGTGGGTGAAGTGGGTCGCCTTCGGCATGGCGATAGCCGTGCTGGTGGCCTGGGCGCGGGCCGCACGCACGCTGTTTTGGCTGCTGGTGGTGGCCTTCGTGGGCCGCGCGATCTATCGCCGCTGGGGCCCGCAGATGCGGGCGGCCTTCGACGACTGGGTGGCGCGCGCCAAGCCGCAGACGGCGCAGGTGCTGCAACTGCTGCGTACACCGGCCGACACTGCACCGCGCTTCGACGCCCGCCGCAGCACCTGAGCGCGGGCCGACCCGGTGCGACCCGGTGTGCCGGTTTGCGGGTGCGCGGGTGCGGCGCGCGCCGGCACCTAAACTGCCGGCCCATGCTGTTGCTCGCGCCGATGGAAGGCTTGCTCGACCACCGCCTGCGTGCCGTGCTGACGAGCCTGAACCACGACCACAGCGGCATCACCCGCTGCGTCTCTGAATTTGTGCGCGTGACCGACCAGCTGCTGCCGCCGCGCGTCTTCACCCGCTTCGTGCCCGAACTGCTGCATGGCAGCCGCACCGCTGCAGGAACCTTGGTACGGGTGCAACTGCTGGGCAGCGACCCCGCCTGCCTGGCCGACAACGCGGCCCAGGCCGCCGCGCTGGGGGCCGAGGGCATCGACCTGAACTTCGGCTGCCCTGCGCCCACCGTCAACCGCCACCGCGGCGGCGCCGTGCTGCTGGACGAGCCCGAGCTGGTGCACCGCATCGTCAGCGCGGTGCGGCGCGCGGTCCCTGCCGCCCTGCCGGTGTCGGCCAAGATGCGGCTGGGCCATCGCGACACGGCGCGCATGCTGGACAACGCGCGCGGCATCGAAGCGGCCGGCGCGGCTGAACTGGTGGTGCACGCCCGCACCAAGCTCGACGGCTACCGCCCGCCGGCGCACTGGGCGCGCATCGGCGAGATCCGCAGCGCGGTGCGGCTGCCGGTGGTGGCCAACGGCGAAATCTGGACCGTGGCCGACGCCCTGCGCTGCCGCGCGGAGTCGGGTTGCGACGCATTGATGCTGGGCCGGGGCCAACTCGCCGACCCGGGGCTGGCGCTGGCGGTGCGGCGCGCCCTGGTTAGGCATGACGGGCAGGCTGGGCAAGTCGGTGAGCACAGGCAAGGCGACCCCGACCCCACACCCTGGGCCCTGGTCGCGCCGCTGTTGGGCCGCTACTGGGCCTTGCTGGACCACGGCATCGAACCCCGCCACCGCGCCGGGCGCCTGAAGCAGTGGCTGAACCTGCTGCGACGGCGGTTTCCGCAAGCACAAGAAGCGTTCGACATCGTGCGGCCACTGGCGCATCCGGCTCAGGTGCAGGCGGCGCTGTTCGGCGGCGACGCACAACCTGCCATGGCACAGGTCGAGAAGACGCTGCTCTGCGCGGCCTGATGACCCGCTTGAGCACAGCCGGGCAGAATGCCTCGCAGCATGGACAACGCCGCACCGCTCACCCACCACGAGATCATCACGCTGGCCGAGCCCTTCGTGCGCGGCGGTCATCAGCCCGATCTGGCTGCCAGCGACCGGGCTGCCCGGCGCCTGCAATTCCGGCCCCGATCGGCCGGCGAGGGCCGCGTCGAGACGCTGTGGCTGGAGCCGATACCCGACCGGCGCGGCCCCGAAGGCTGGCAGTTGACGCGCCAGTTGCGGATCACACCCGATGCGGCCCCGGGCCAGCCCGCGGCCACGCCGCTCAGCGCCAGCCTCGTCGTCCAGGGCGGCACAGCGGCCGAACTGTGGGCCCGCGTCGAGGCCGTGCCGGTGGCCAGCCAGTTGACCCAGGTCGAAGGCATCGTCGTTGCGCTCAGCCACCGCCTGCCCGCGCCCAGCGCCCGGCACCCCGCCCCAGACCCGATGCTGACCGACGCCGTGGCCCGCATCGAAGGCGTGCAACTGAGCTTGCGCGTGCCGCGGGTGCACAGCATGCCGGGGGAGTGGACGCTGCAAGTGGCGCCCGGCCGCCGCCTGGCCGCGCCTGAGGACCTGCTGGCCGTGCTGGGCCTGGCCTGGTCGCGGCTGTCGCTGTCGCGCGGCGCCTGGCGCGGCACCGTCGAGTTGAAGCGTCGCGAACCGGCGCGCAGCGCCGACGCGCTGGACAAATTGCGCCGCACCGTCGGACACCTGGCGCACACGCTGGCCGCGCCGCCAGCACGTTTTCACTCCCAACACAACGCCGCACGCTGGCGCGTCACCTTGCGCCGCGCCACGCCGGCGCTGGTGGCGCTGGGACTGATCGGCTTGTCCGCCGCCGTGCCGGTGCTGGGCATCGGCGAAGGCTCGGTGTTGCGCATGCTGGTGTTCAACGCCCCGCCGCTGTTGATGGTGTGGTTCTTCTCGATGCGCGAGATGCCGCGCATCGAGATCCCGCCCATGCCGCGGCCGCTGACGGCGCCCGCCTGGCTGGCGGCAGATGCCAAGTCCGCACCCGGTCATGGCGCGGCACCCCTGGCGGACAGCGCCGTGCGTGTGCCTGCGCTAACGCTAACGCCAATGCCAACGCCAACCCCGACCGCGACCGCGACCCCGGCGCCGGCCCCGGCCCGTATCTGACCCTTGCGCAAGCAGACCATGCTCGGCCACCCGATGAACATCCCGCCGGTGTCGATCGCCACCGCCAAGGCGGCGCTGATCGAACAGTTCATGCACCCCGTGCTGCGCCAGCGCGCCACCATGCTGTGGGGGCCGCGCGGCGTGGGCAAGAGCTCGGTCGTGCGCCAGGTGGCGGCGCACCACGGCGTGCCGCTGGTCGATCTGCGGCTGACCACGATCGAGCCCGTCGACCTGCGCGGCGCCATCTACGCCGACGAAGTGCAGCAGCGCACCGTCTGGTTCCAGCCCGAGTTCCTGCCCGGGCCGGACCAGCCTGCCGGCATCCTGTTCCTGGACGAATTGACTGCCGCCGATCAGCGGCTGCAGGTGTCGGCCTATTCGCTGATCCTGGACCGGCGCGTCGGCAACTACCGCCTGCCCGAGGGCTGGCAGATCATCGCCGCCGGCAACGCCAGCTTTCATGGCGCGGTGGCGCACGACATGGGCACGGCTTTGGCCGACCGCATGTTCCATTTCAACGTGCAGACCGCCATCGATGCCTTTTTGGCGCATGCGCTGGCCCACGGCTTCGCGCCTGAGGTCATGGCGTACTTGCGCGTGCGGCCCGACAAGCTGGACGACACGCAGGCGCAACTGGCGCAGGACCACCTGATCGGCGCCAGCCCGCGCGGCTGGGAAGACGTGTCGCGTGTGCTGCAGTCCGGCCTGGGCGACGCGGCGCGGCGCGTGTTCGTGCAGGGCCGCATCGGCGCGGCCAACGCGGCCGAGTTCTTCGGCGTGCTGCGAGACCTGCAGGCCGGTGCCGACGTCGTCGAACTGCTGGCCGCGAAGCCCGGCGAAGACACCGTGCGCCGCCTGCCGCAAACGCTGGACGGCCTGTACGGCCTGGTCTACGGCCTGGTGGCGGCCTGCACCGACGCGCCGACGGTGGCACGCGCGCTGCAGATCGTCGAGGCCCTGCCCGACACCCGCGGCCCCAACCCGCTGCCGCTGCGCGAGGCGCAGACGCTGTTGATGGAAATGCTGCTGGCCAAGGCGCTGGACGGCGGCCTGGCCGGCGCGGTGCTGGACAGTGCCGCCTACCGCCGCTACATGGCGCAGCGACAGGCGGGCTGAAGGGCGCGGGCGCAGCGCGATGTTGTCCATGCCGTGACCTTGACCGTGTCCGTGACCCTGCCCCTGCCCTTGCCCCTGCCCCTGCCCCTGCCATGACCTTGGCACCTGCGCCCGACGCGCTGGCCAGCGCATTGCAGTCGCACCGCGGCACGCGCGCGCTGCAGCACCTGATCGAGCACGCACCGTCCACCGGCGGCCTGGCGCTGTGGGCGCGGCATGTCGATCTGCCCGATGCGGACCCCGCCCCGCCGGCGCCGGTGCTGACCGACGGCCACAGCCTGTTCTACGCCCCGGGCTATGCCAGCCTGCCGCTGGAGATGCAGGCCGGCGCCGTCGCCCATGTGCTGCTGCATCTGGCCTTGCGCCATCCGCAGCGCGCCGCGGCGCAGCGGGCGCTGACAGGCGACATCGACGAGGCCTTGTTCACTACCTGCGCCGACGCCATCGTCAACACCGCCCTGGGGCATCTGCGCTGGTTGCGGCTGCCGGCGGGTGCGGTGACGCTGCCGGGGCTGCTGGCCTCGGCGCTGGGCATCGAGGCCGATGCCACGGCAGCACTGGCCGGCTGGGACCTGGAGGGCCTGTACCGCGCCATCGACGACCGCGAGCCGCCAAGCCCGCATGCGCCGCGCAACCGGCGCCGCGACGGGACGCGCGCCGCACGGGTGCGGGCCCTGGGCGTCAATGGCCGCTCGGCGCCCGACCTCATCCTGCCGGACCAGACCGTGGGCCGGCCGACGACCCGAGCGCCCAGCGAGCGGGCCGAGCACACCCCCGAGGCCGAGGCCGCCATCGCCCGCGACTGGCGCGAACGCCTGCTGCGCGCCCATGCCAGCGACGGCGCCTTCTCTTTGCTGCGAGGCCTGCTG
>JBBSCX010000237.1:0-5892 GCA_038249905.1 Burkholderiales bacterium | reverse complement strand
TGCCGGCGGACGGGGTCCGGGGCAGGGCGGTGCGATCGACAGTGCGGAGATTCGCAGCCGCGCATCGACACGTCAATGGCGCACGTCGCGATCGGGCCACAGCAGCCATTGACATTGGCACGGGATGGCATCAAGGCACGACGCGGTGTCGAGGCGGCGCCTCGCTGCGGTGGCCGTTCTGCCGTTCCGCTTCGGCCGTCTCAAGCGCCCCTGCGCACGAACTCCAGCAGCAGGTGGTCCTGGAACAACCCCTGCACGCCGCATACCGCCGGGACGCGGTCGCGCTGCAAGCTCCAGCGGTGCAGCCGCTGCTGCAGCCGGTTGCGCGCCACGCGGCGGCTGAAGCGCGCGCGCTGGCGCTGCAGTTCGGCCGCGTCGTGCCCGGGCTGGGGGTCGTAGGTGTATCGCTGCACGGCCGTCAGCCGCAAGCCCAACTCGGCCGCGGCCGCCTCGGCCCAGGGCTGCGAGATCAGGCTCAGGTGTTCGCCGAAGGCGCAGTACCAGTAGGCGCCGCCGGCCTGCTGCCAGGCGGGGCTGTCCAGGTCGCCGCTGGCCACCAGCAGCACGCCGCCGGGGCGCAGCCGCGCGGCCAGCGCGCGCAGCAGGCCCAGCGGGTCGGGCACGTGTTCGATGACGTCGATGGCGCAGACGGCGTCGAAGTCCTGCGCCAGCCGCGGCAGGTCGGCGAAGCGTGTGCCCAGCACCTGCACGCCGCGCTGGCGCGCAATGGCGGCGGCCGGCTCGGACGCCTCGATGCCAAAGCGGCCCCAGCCGGCCGGCAAGGCGGCCAGCATCAGGCCGTCGCTGCAGCCCAGGTCCAGCACCTCGCCGCCTTGCGGGCGCAGCGCCTGCAGGCGTTCGACGACCAGGCGGTGTTCGGTGCGCAGCCCGGCCTCGGCCCAGATCTCGGCCGGCGCGGCGGTGTACAGGCGCGCGTAGTCTTCTTCGGCCAGCACCGGGTGGCGAAATCCGAGCCGGCAGTGGCGGCAGCGCAGCAGCCTGCCGCCGGGCAGCGGTGCGGGCAAGGGCTGGCCGGCGAAGTGTGCGGCTTCGGGGATGCGCCCCAGGTCCTGCGGGGCGGGGGCTCCGCACTGGCGGCAGTCAGGGGTGGGTGCGTTCACCGCCGCAGACTACCTTGCCGGCATGCGGTAATGGCAGCCCGGTGCCCGAAATCACCCGGCTCGGGTTCGCCTCGATGTCGAGAAACTTGATACCGCCGCTCGCGGCCTGCGCGGGCAATCTGCGCCTGCGACGGCAACGGCCTGTTTTGACGGTCCTCTTCGCTGACGCCAATGGACGGCCCGCAATGGCTGCGTTTCCATTTGTCGGCCTGTGGCCGGGCCGTTTTGGCAGCGGCCGGAGCCCGCGGCTCACGCCGCGTTCACCGCGGTTGAGCGGACGCTGACCGCCCTGCGGAGCGCTTCAAGCCGGGCGCCGCGCTCAGGCGCGGCGGCGGCGCGAGACAGCCAAAGCCGCCAGACCCAGACCGGCCAGGGCCATCGTGCCCGGCAGCGGCACGTCGTTGTTGCGCCTGGGCAGGCGTGTCGCCAGCAGGTAATCCTGCGACGACGCATTGCGCAGCACGCTGATGTCGAATTGCACCTCGGTCACCGCGGCCGCGCTGGCCAGGTAGCTGTTGGCCAGGTTTCGAAGGTTGGCGTTGCCGCTGCCACTGTTCTCCTTGAAGGCACCGCCGGCCAGCGACAGGCCGTCGAAGCTGTCGCCACCGGTCTGGCCCTCGTAGACGATCTCCCACACCGCCAGTTGCATCGCGGCCGAGGCCTGCGCGGCGCTGTAGGTCCAGCCGGCCAGCGTGCCGCCAGCCGGCAACGGGACGCCGTCGGTGGCGGTGAACAGCCGGACCAATCGGTCGACCACCGTGCCGGCCCCGGCCGAGAGAAGGGGCGCGTAATTGGTGCCGAAGTAGCTCAGCGCTTCGACCTGTTCGTAGGGGTGGGTCTGGTTCAGCCGGGCGTATTGCGTCAGCTCGATGCAATAGGTAAAAAAGGTCGCGCCAGCCCAGGTGACGTTGAAGGCACCGGCCGCAGCGGCCACGTTGCCGCCCTGGTTGGTGGGTCCGACGTTGACGTTCACCGAACCGGCACTGCTGAAGCCATGGTGCGTCAGGGGCGACGGCGCCGCCTGTGAAGCACCGGCAAGGGACAGCAGCGCGGCAGCGACACACCAGGACCGGGCGGAGACAGGCGGGCGGGGCATGGGGAGACCTTCTTTTCAGGGGTGCAGGACACCGACTTCAGGTGTTGCCACGGTACCGCCGGGTGTCGATGCCGGCACCACCCTCTTGGGTGCCGGGCGCCGCAAATGACACGCTTGCGCGGTGATGCTTTTCACGCCCCACGCGGTGGACATGTAAGGCGCGTGCGGATGTCACGATCGGGCGAACCGCCCGGTGCCAGCCGCGGGGAGTTGAAGACACTCGGGCGAAATCCGCGCCGCGGTGCGTGCAGTGGCGCGACAGCGGACGCGACATCCCCGAGGCCGACGGCCATCGCCGCAGCTGGCCGGCTTTCCCGCGTTCAGCCCGTCACCCCGTCACCCCTTCAGCCCTTCAGCTCGAAACCCGCCACACCCATCTGCCACAACAGGAACGAGAAGGTGTCGGCGCGGGAGTCCAGCATCTGGCTCTTGGTGCTGCCCAGGCCGTGGCCCGACTCGTAGTCCAGCCGCAGCAGCACCGGCTTGCCGCGCGGGTTCGCGGCCAGCAGGCGCGCGGCGGTCTTGGTGCTGTGCCACACCTCCACGCGCGGGTCGTTCACGCCGTGCAGCAGCAGCACGGCGGGGTAGGCGACGCCGTCCTTGATCTGGTGGTAGGTGCTCATCGCCAAAAGCGCGCGGAAGCCCGCCTCGGTCTTGCGGCTGCCGAACTCGGGGATGTTGGGCACGCCGTTGGCCGTGGTCTCCATGCGAATCATGTCCAGCGCGCCGACCTCGGGCACGACGGCAGCGAACAGCTCGGGGCGTTCGGTCATCGCCCGGCCGACCAAGATGCCGCCGGCGCTGCCGCCCCAGATGCCGAGCTTGGCGGGCTGCGTCCAGTTCTGTGCGATCAGGTATTCGGCACAGGCAATGAAGTCGCGCCAGGTGTTCGGTTTGCTCGTTTGCTTGCCGTCTTCATGCCATTGGCGGCCGAAGACGCTGCTGCCGCGCGGGTTGGCGATGGCGAACACGCCGCCCTGGTCCATCCAGGCCAGCCGGCTGGGGCTGAACAAGGGCTCTTCGGTGATGCCGTAGCTGCCATAGCCGTACAGCAGGGTGGGGTTGCTGCCGTCCAGCTTCACACCCTGGCGGTGAATGATCGACATCGGCACCATCACGCCGTCATGGCTCTTGACCATGACTTCGGTGGCCACCACATTGCCCGGGGCGTCGAAAGGCCCGGCCGGCTGCAGGCCGGTGTTGCGCACGCTGCCGTCGGCGCCCACGGCATAGATCTGGCGCGCGCGGGTCCAGCTCTGCAGGTCCAGCAGCAAGCCAGGCTGGTCGGTGCGCACACTGCTCATCGTGAAGCTGCCCAGCACCGGCAACGGCACTTCCTGCGGCTGCGCGCCGTCGGCATGGGCCAGCTTGAACAGGCGCTTGATGTTGCCGTCGCGGGCTTCCAGGTACAGCCCGTCCAGGGCACTGGCGATGCCTGTCAGCACCCGCGCGCTTTCAGCCACCAGCACGCTGGCCGTGGCCGCGCTGAAACCCTGCAGCGCGCCGCCCAGCAGCTTGAAGCGAGACGCACCCTTGAAGGTCAGCGCGTAGACACGGTCGCCCTGCAATGCCAGGCCGGTGACGCCGTCTTCACGGCCCACCAGCTTCTGCCATGCGGGCTTGCCAGCACGCAGAGCGCGCAGCGTGGTGTGCCAAGCGGCGAAGTCGGGCGAAACACCGTCGGTGGCGATGGCCACCACACGCCCGCCGGGCAGCACTTCCAGCAGCGGGAACTCGGTGGCCGGGATGCCCAGGTCGACCCCGGCCGTCAGCACCGTGCGGATGCTGGCCTCGCTGGCGCCGGGCTTCATCGCGACGGTGCTGCTGCGCTGGTACTTGTCGGTGGGCGGGGCCCCTTTGGCCAGCGCCTGCATGCGGTGAAAGTACAGCTCGCTGCCGTCCGGCGCCCACGACACCGCGCCAAATTGCGCGCGCGTGATCTCGGGGCCGCGCTGACGGCCGGTGGCGGTATCGATGATGCGCAGCGACGCGTCTTCCGAACCCGCCGCCGAGACACCCAGCGCCACCAGCTTGCCGTCGGGCGAGGCCGAGTAGTAGTTGATGGCGTGCGGCTTGCCCGTCTTCTTCTTCAGCGTCTCGGGGTCGAACAACAGCTTGTCGCTGCCGCTGATGCCGCGCCGCATGTAGAGCTTGAACTGGTCTTCCCTGGCGCCACGGCGCTCGAAGAAGTACAGGTCGCCGGGCAGCCGCTGCACCGCCACCACGCGTGCCGCAGCAGCGCTGTCGTACTGCTCCAGCTTCGCACGCAGGCCATCGCGGCCGGCAATGCGCTTCAGCGTGGCATGGGCGAAGTCGCTCTGCGCCTTCATCCACGCCGCCACGGCCGGGGCCTTGGTGTCCTCGAAGTCGCGGTAGGGGTCGTCGACAGTGGTGCCGAAGAAGCTCTCGGGCACGTTGCGCACCGCGGCTGTGGGCAATTTTCCGGCGTCCGGTATCGCGGCGCGGGCCAGCGGGGTTGCCAGCAACGCCAGCGGGCCCAGCGCCGACAGGACAGGGGTGGTGGTCAGGGCCAGGGCCTGGGCCAATACTTGCCGGCGGGGCAGGGTCATGGGGAATTCCGATCGCGGAAGGGAAAACGGCAATGGTAGCCAGCACGCCCGCGATTTGAACCGGCCCGGTTGGCCTCAGTCGCTCAGGGCGGATGCACCCCAAGCCGCAACACCACGCGTTCGCGTCGCCACATCGCCGCGATGGCGAAGAAGCCGAGCACGAAGATCAAAGCACCCCACCACTCGGTGATGTTCTCCATGCGGCCCTTCAGCGGCTCGCCGAACACGGCGGCAACGATGGCGTTGACGACGCCCAGCCCCACCAGCGCGGTGCCCAGCACCAGCATCGCCGACTCCAGCATGCGCGGCAGGTGCAGCCGGCCCCGCTGCGCCAGCTGCTGCACCGCGCGGCCGGTGAGCAGCAGGTTCAGGCAGGTGAAACCAAAGTAGCCCACGGTGCCGTACTGCCGCAGCCAGCGGTACACCGGCCCCTCGGTGCCCAAAAAGCTGCCGTAGACCACCAGCGCCACGCCGGCCACCAGCCCCAGCGGTCCGATCCATGCCATGGCGCGGCCGGTGGCGCCGGCCTGCAGCAGCCAGCGCGCGACCAGCAGCCACACCAGCGCCTGCAGCGTGGCGGCAGGCAGCATGATGGCGCGGAACAGATGGTTGGGCAGTTCATGCCGGGCCGCGCGGCTGATGGACGTGCAGCCGTCGACGAAGGGGTTGCAGGTCGGCGCCAGACCTTGCTGCATCGACAGCGTCGTCGCCAGCGCGGTGGCCAGAAGAGGCAACAACCCGGCCAGCAGCGCCAGCGGCCACAGTGGCCATAGCGGCCACGATGGCGATGCCGGCGATGGCGGCAAGTCGGCGGCAGGCTCCCCCGGGCTGCGCGGCATGGTTCAGATCCGCGCCACGATGCCGGCGCTCAGTCCCCAGCCCCGGCGCTCGCGCACCAGGGGGCTGGCAACAGTCGGTCCGAGCAGCCGCGAGATGCTGGCGCCATAGAAGACGGCCCAGCGCGGTGTCTGCGCGGTGCGGGCCCCGAGCGAAAACGCCGTGCGACCGCCCAGCGACAGCACCACGTCGCGCAGCCCGGCGCCGGGCGCATAGGTGGCGTAGTTGCTGCGCCGCGACTGCTCGGGCGTGATGCCGAAGTAGTTCT
>JBBSCX010000236.1:0-5950 GCA_038249905.1 Burkholderiales bacterium | reverse complement strand
CTCGCGGCGTTGTACGAGTACTGGGGCCTGAATGGCGCAGCCAAGAAGCGCGCCCTGCCCGTCATCGGCGACCTGACGGCCAAAAAGCTGGGTGTGGCGGCCGATGCCATCAAGTCGCTGAGGGGCACGGTCGATGCCGTCTATCACCTGGCCGCCGTCTATGACCTGAGCGCCGACGCCGAGAGCCAGGTCGAGGTCAACGTCGAGGGCACGCGCAACGTGGTCGACTTCGCGAAGGCCATCGACGCGAAGCACTTCCACCACGTCAGCAGCATCGCCGCGGCGGGCCTGTACGAAGGCGTGTTCCGCGAGGACATGTTCGACGAGGCCGAGGGCCTGGACCACCCTTACTTCATGACCAAGCACGAGAGCGAAAAGATCGTGCGCAAGGAATGCAAGGTGCCGTGGACGGTGTACCGGCCGGCCTTCGTCGTCGGCGACAGCACCACCGGCGAGATGGACAAGGTCGACGGCCCTTATTACTTCTTCAAGTTGATCCAGCGCATGCGCCAGTTGCTGCCGCCGTGGATGCCTGTCGTGGGCCTGGAGGGTGGGCGCGTCAACATCGTGCCGGTGGACTTTGTGGTGCGCTGCATCGACCACGTCAGCCACCAGCCCGGTGTGGCCGGCAAGTGCTACCAACTGGTGGACCCGCAGGGCTACCGCATCGGCGACGTGCTGGCCATCTTCAGCAAGGCCGCGCACGCGCCGAAGATGAACCTGTTCGTCAACGCCGCCTTGCTCGGCTTCATTCCCAAGAGCGTGAAGAAGGGGCTGATGGCGATGGCGCCGGTGCGCCGCATCCGCAGCGCGGTGATGAAGGACCTGGACCTGCCCGAGG
Organism: Burkholderiales bacterium; assembly: GCA_038249905.1. Lineage (GTDB taxonomy): Bacteria > Pseudomonadota > Gammaproteobacteria > Burkholderiales > Burkholderiaceae_C > Rubrivivax. The sequence goes on along the minus strand of JBBSCX010000236.1, from coordinate 5,109 downwards.
ACATCTTCACCTTCCTGAACTGGCCCACGCGCTACGACCGCCGCGAACTCGACAAGGCGTTGAAGGGCAGCGGCATCGAATGCCCGAACCTGCACGACTACGCCTGGCGGCTGTGGGACTACTGGGAACGGCACCTCGACCCCGATCTGTTCATCGACCGCAGCCTGAAGGGCACGGTGGGCGGCAAGGTGGTGCTGGTGACGGGTGGCAGCAGCGGCATCGGCCTGGCCGCGGCCTGCAAGTTCGCCGAGGCCGGCGCTGTCACCGTCATCTGCGCACGCGGCGAGGGCAAACTGGCCGAGGCCGTGGCCGAGATCGTGGCCTATGCCAAGGACCGCGGTACCGCCGACCCCCAGGTCTTCAGCTACAGCGTGGACATCGCCGACGAGGCCGGCTGCGCCGCCTTCGTGCAGGCGCTGACCGAAAAGCACGGCGGGGTCGACTTCCTGATCAACAACGCCGGCCGCAGCATCCGCCGCGCGATTGAGAGCAGCTACGACCGCTTTCACGACTTCCAGCGCACGATGGACCTGAACTACTTCGGCTGCCTGCGCGTCACCATGGGCCTGCTGCCGGGCATGGCGAAGAAGCGCAAGGGCCACGTGGTCAACATCAGCAGCATCGGGGTGCTGACGAATGCGCCGCGCTTCAGCGCCTACGTCGCCAGCAAGGCGGCGCTGGACGCCTGGACGCGTTGCGCCAGCAGTGAATTTGCCGACACCGGCGTGAGCTTCACCACCATCAACATGCCGCTGGTGCGCACGCCGATGATCGCGCCGACCAAGCTGTACCAGAACGTGCCGACGCTGAGCCCGGAAGAAGCCGCCGACATGATCGCGCAGGCCTGCATCGCCAAGCCTGTGCGCATCGCCACGCGGCTGGGCATCACCGGCGAACTGCTGCACGCCGCGGCACCGCGCGTGGCGCAGATCGTCATGAACACCAGCTTCCGCATGTTCCCGGACAGCGACGCGGCCAAGGGCGACAAGGGTGGCAAGCCGCAACTCAGCGCCGAGGCGGTGGCGATGCAGCAGATGATGCGCGGCATCCACTTCTGATGCCGCCGGGAGGCGGGACGGGTCCGGTGGCGGCCCGGCCCCGCGTTTACCGAATGGCAGCCCTCAAGGCGCTTTCGTCACGGCCGTGACGGTGTAGCTGCCGTCGATGCGCTCGGCCCTGAAGCGCACGCGGTCGCCCACGGTCAGGCCGTCCAGCATCGCCTTGTCGCGCACGCGAAAAACCATGGTCATGGGCGGCATGTCCAGGTTCTTGATCTCGCCGTGCTTGAGGCTCAGGCGACCGCCGGCCATGTCCAGGCGCGTGACTTCGCCGCTGGCCATGTCGGCCGCGGGTGCCTGGGCCGGGGCCTGGGCACTGGCGTTCAAGCCCAGGGCAACCAGGCCAATGGCGACCGTGATCGTGCCCAGTGTGCGCAACAGCTGGCGTCTTTGCATGCAGAGTCTCCTGTCTGTGGCCGGTGGTACCGGCTGGGTGGCCATTTTGTGCCTTGTCGGCGCGTTCGGCAGCGGACGTGGGATTCCTACAATGCCCAACAGTTCCCCAGTCACGGCCCACCGGCCGAGCCCGCCATGACTTCAGTCCCAAACCCGGCCCCGAACTCAGCGCCGACCGCAGACAAGACCGCGGCCTCCGGTGCCGACCACGACCTGGCCCACATCACCCCGCGCGACCAGGCCGAGATCCTGGCCCAGGCCCTGCCCTACATCCGCAAGTTCCACGGCAAGACGCTGGTCATCAAGTACGGCGGCAACGCCATGACCGACCCGGCGCTGCAGGCCGACTTTGCCGAGGACGTGGTGCTGCTGAAGCTGGTGGGCATGAACCCCATCGTCGTGCACGGCGGCGGGCCGCAGATCGACGAGGCGCTGGCCAAGATCGGCAAGAAGGGCACCTTCATCCAGGGCATGCGCGTGACCGACGAGGAGACGATGGAAGTCGTCGAATGGGTGCTGGGCGGTCAGGTGCAGCAGGACATCGTGGGCCTGATCAACGCCGCCGGCGGCAAGGCCGTGGGCCTGACGGGCTGGGACGGCGGCCTGATTCGCGCGCGCAAATTGAAGATGGCCGACAAGGACGACCCGAGCAAGGAGTACGACATCGGTCAGGTCGGCGAGATCACCGCCATCGACCCGGCAGTGGTGAAGGCGTTGCAGGACGACCAGTTCATCCCCGTCATCAGCCCCATCGGCTTTGGCGAGGGCAACGAGAGCTTCAACATCAATGCCGACCTGGTGGCCAGCAAATTGGCCACCGTGCTGGGCGCCGAAAAATTGCTGCTGCTGACCAACATCCGCGGCGTGCTGGACAAGGCCGGCACATTGCTGACCGACCTGACGGCGCGCGAGGTCGACGAATTGATCGAGGACGGCACCATCAGCGGCGGCATGCTGCCCAAGCTTGCCGGCGCCATCGACGCCGCCAAGAGCGGTGTGCATGCCGTGCACATCGTCGACGGCCGTGTGCCGCATGCGCTGCTGCTGGAAGTGCTGACCGACCAGGCGTACGGCACGATGATCCGGTCGCACTGAGCTGCCATCGATCCCGCACTGATTTCCCGCTGATTTCACACGGAGCGCGTACCGGCCGCCCCATGCGCAACGACCAGCGAAGGGTCTGGCTGTTCGACCTCGACAACACGCTGCACGATGCCTCGCACGCCGCGTTTCGCGATCTGAACGAGCGCATGTCGGCCTACATGGTCGAACACCTGGGCATCGCCGCCAACGAGGCGGACGGTCTGCGCCGGCATTACTGGCTGCGCTACGGCACCACATTGCTGGGCCTGATCAGGCACCACGGCGTCGATGCCGCGCACTTTTTGCACCACACGCACATCCTGCCGGGTCTGGAAGACCGGGTGCGCGGCCACCGCCACGACTTCGCGGCACTGGCACGGCTGCGCGGCCGACGCGTGCTGCTGACCAACGCGCCTGCGGCCTACGCCGCGCGTGTGCTGGGCGTGCTGGGCATTGCGCACCTGTTCGAACGGGTGCTGGCGATCGAGGACATGCACATGTTCGGCCATCTGCGGCCCAAGCCCGACGCGCGCATGCTGCGCCGCACTGCCGTGCGCCTGGGCGTGCCGCCGTCGCGCTGCGTGCTGGTGGAAGACACGCTGGAACACCAGAAAGCCGCCCGCCGCGTGGGCATGAAGACGGTGTGGATGCAGCGCTGGACCCGCGCCGCGATGGGGCGTGCACCCGTGGTCGCGGGCCGCCCCAGCGCCACGCCGGCCTATGTGGACTGCCGCCTGCGGGCCTTGCTGGCGCTGCGGCGCCGGCGGTTTTGACCCCCCCGGGACTGGGGGCGGCCGGCGCCCGAAGTCGGTGTTTACCAGCGTCAGGACCCCGTCGGGCCCTATGCAAGAATGGGTCGAAGTCGCCAAGGTGCCGCGAAGTTGCCGCGAAGTTGCAGCGAAGTTGCCGCAAAAGACGCCCCGAAGACGCCCGCCCGGAAGCGCCCAAGAATCACGCCATGTCCGCTCTGCCCGAAGACCACGCCAGACCGGACACCGATGCAGGCGATGCCGACGCCGAACCTGACGCGACGCATACCCCGGACACCCCGGACACACCGGACACCCGGGACGCCCCTGACGAGGTGACGGCGCCCGCCGCGCCGGCACGCAAGCGCCCCCGCCCCGGCGAACGCCGTGTGCAGATCCTGCAGACGCTGGCGCAGATGCTTGAGCAACCCGGCGCCGAGCGCATCACGACGGCCGCGCTGGCGTCGCGCCTGCAAGTCAGCGAAGCCGCGCTGTACCGCCATTTCGCCAGCAAGGCGCAGATGTTCGAGGGCCTGATCGAGTTCATCGAGTCCAGCGTCTTCACCCTCATCAATCAGTTGCTCGAACGTGAACCCGTGCCGGCGCTGCAGGCGCGACGCATCGTCACCGTGCTGCTGCAGTTCGGCGAGAAGAACCCGGGCATGGTGCGAGTGATGGTGGGCGATGCGCTGGTGTTCGAGCACGAACGCCTGAACGCGCGCATGAACCAGTTCTTCGACCGCGTCGAATCGCAATTGCGGCAATGCCTGCGCGCAGCCGCCGAGGTGGCCGCGTCGAGCACGCCGACGGTCGACGCCCAGGCCTTGGCATCGGCCCTGGTGTCGCTGGCGGTGGGACGGCTGCAGCGCTTTTCGCGCAGCGGCTTCAAGCGCCTGCCGACCGAGCACCTGGACCTGGCGCTGTCCCGCCTGGCCGCCTGAGCGGCCCCGGGGCCCGTGAGCCTCCAGTTCGCCGGCACGGCGATGGTGCCGCTGCCGCAGCGCGCCCTGCACCTGCCCGCCCACGACCTGCTGCTGTTGGCCGACGCGCACATCGGCAAGGCGCAAAGCTTTCGCCGCCTGGGCGTGCCGGTGCCCGGCGGCACCACGGCCGGCACGCTGGCGCGGCTGGACGCGGCACTGGCGGCCTGCGGGGCACTGCACATCGTCTTTCTGGGCGATCTGCTGCATGCCCGGAGCGGCCGCAACCCGGCCACCGAGGCCACGGTGGCCCGCTGGCGTGACGCCCATCCCGAACTGACATTGACGCTGGTTCGCGGCAACCACGACCACCATGCCGGCGACCCGCCCGCGGCCTGGGGGGTGCACTGCGTCGATGGGCCGCTCTTGCTGCCTGCTGCCGTGCAAGCCGTCCCTGCCGCGCCGACCACGCCGAAAGCGCCGACCACAGCCACCGACACCCTGCCGCTGGGCCTGGCCTTGTCGCACCACCCCGAACCCCTGCCCGGGGCCTATGTGCTGGCCGGCCACATCCACCCGGCCGTCAGGCTGGGCGGGCGGGCGCACGACAGCCTGCGCCTGCCCTGCTTCCACTTCGGCCCCGCGGTGGGCGTGCTGCCAGCCTTCGGCGAATTCACCGGCATGCATGTGCTGTCGCGCGGCCCGCAGGACCGCGTCTTCGTGGTGGCGGGCGAGGCGGTGCGCGAGTTGCGCTGACGGTGCTGCGCTGCAGGCCTTGCATAAACTCCCGCGCATGTCGAATCTCTCCCCTTCCCACGACGCCCAGCCCGCGCCCGTCTCCAGCGCCGTCGCCTCACTGCTGCAGCGGGCCGAAGGCCTGCTGGCGCGGCTCGAAGCGGTTCT
>JBBSCX010000235.1:0-6002 GCA_038249905.1 Burkholderiales bacterium | reverse complement strand
TCGTCAACTTCGAGTTGCCGAATGTGCCCGAGGACTATGTGCACCGCATCGGCCGCACCGGCCGTGCCGGCGCGCAGGGCGAGGCGATTTCGCTGATGTGCGTGGACGAAGAGATCTTCGTGCGCGACATCGAGCGCCAGATCAAGCGCCCGCTCCCGCGCGAGACCGTGCCAGGCTTCGAACCGCCGGCCGGCGAGAAGGCCGAGCCCATCGTGCTGGGCCGCATGACGATTGGCGTCGGTGGCACGCGGCGCAATGCGGGCGGTGGCGGCGGTGGCGGCGGCGGCTTCGGCGGCGATCGCGGCCGGCCCGGTGGCGGAGGTGGAGGGGGCGGCCGACCGGGCGCTGGCCACGGCGGCGCTCGACCGGCTGGCGGTGGCGCTGGACGCCCGCAGCCTGCGGCCCATGGCGGCGCTCGCCCGGCGGGCGGAGGCAGTGGCGGTGGCGGGGGTGGTCGGCCCGCGGGTGGCGGTGGCGGGAATGCCGGGCCGCGCCGCGACGGCGGCCGCCCCAGCGGCCCGCGCCCGGGCGCGCCCAAGCGTTGAGCACGGCTGAGGCCAGCTGAACGCGGCTGAGCGAAGAAGCGCAGCGCTGCTGCGTCACTCACCCGCCGCCGGTCATCAGCAGCGTGCAGAAGCTTCTCGCCGCTGCCGACCGCCGACTTCAGCCGCCTGTCCGACCCAGCGCGCGCAGACGGGCCAGCGCCTTCGCTCGTCCCCCAGGCTGCGGACTCTCGACCATGCCGATCAGCGTCTCGTCGATCGGCCCGATGCCGACCAGGCCCAGGATGTTGCGCTCCAGCGATTTGACGCTGTGGGCGCGATAGAACCAGCGGTAGGCCAGCGCCGGCATGCCCATGGTGACGACGATGCGCGCCGAGCGCCCGGCCAATTTCTTGTGGCCGAGGGGCCCTTCCTGGCCGGGATCGATGGCGAAGCCGGGCCGCAGCAGTTGCTCCAGGAATCCCTTCAGCAGCGCTGGCATGTCGCCCATCCAAAGCGGGAACAGCAGCAGCACATGCTGAGACCAGACCAGGTCGTCGCGCGCGGCGTGCAGCGCAGGCGGCATGTCGCCATGCTGCCATTCGGACTGCGTGCGCAGCAGCGGGAAGTCGAGTGCGGCCACCTCGACACGGCGCACTTCGTGTCCGGCTGCCAGTGCGGCCGCGGCGTAGGCATCTGCCAGCGCATGGCCGAAATGACCGCCGGCCGGGTCGGGGTGGCCTTGAACGATCAGGATGCGGCGGCTTGACATGTCCGCATGTTGCGCCTGTTCAAGCCGCAGGGGCTTGATGCGGCGCAAGGCGGGCGGCGTACCGTCGTTTCAGCTGTCGTTTCAGCTGTCGTTTCAGCTGTCGTCTCAGCGGTCGCTGCAGCCGACAGTTGACTGGCCAAGTCAGTCGCTGATTCAGCCGCAAACCCAGCCGCAAATTCAGCCCTTCGTCCCCCACAACTGCTGCAGCCGTGCGTCGCGGCCGCAGCTTGAGCGGTAGTAGGCGTAGCGCACGGGGTTCTTCTGGTGGTAATCCTGGTGGTAGGCCTCGGCCACGTAAAACGCTGTGGCCGGCATGATCTGCGTCACGACCGGTTGCGGGAAGGGCTTGCTCTTCTCCAGCGCCGCCAGCGAGGCCAGCGCCGCAGCCTGCTGTTCGGGCCCGTGCGTGAAGATGGCCGTGCGGTAGGGGCTGCCGGCGTCGCAGAACTGGCGGTCCTTGGTCGTCGGGTCGATGGTGCGCCAGAACTTCTCCACCAACTGGGCATAGCTCACCTTGGCCGGGTCGTAGACGATTTCCACCGCCTCGGCATGGCCGGTGGTCTTGGCGGCCACCGCCTCATAGGTCGGGTTGGCGACATTGCCGCCGATGTAGCCCGAGGTGGTGCTGACGACGCCAGGCACCTTGTCGAAGTCGGCCTCCACGCACCAGAAGCAGCCGCCGGCGAAGGTGGCCTTGGCCAGGCCCGTGGGTGCGGCCGCAGACTGCGCCACCGCCGGTGTCGAGACGTTGAACCAGGCCAGCAGGCTGACGGCCGCGGCCGCGACGACCATGCCGAGTGCGGCGCGGGCCCTCATGCCGATGCCGCCTCGAAACGCAGCGCCACGCCGTTGTTGCAGTAGCGCTTGCCGCTGGGCCGCGGGCCGTCGTCGAAGACATGGCCCTGGTGGCCGTCGCAGCGGACGCAGTGGTATTCGGTGCGGGGCAGGATCATCTTGAAGTCGGTCTTGGTGCCCAGCGCGCCGGGCAGCGGGGTGTGGAAGCTGGGCCAGCCGGTGCCGCTTTCGTATTTGGTGTCCGAACTGAACAGCGCCAGGCTGCACCCGGCGCAGTGGTAGGTGCCACGCCGCTTCTCGGCGTTCAGCGCGCTGCTGCCAGGGGCTTCGGTGCCCTCGCGGCGCAGCACGTGGTACTGCGCCGGGCTCAGGCGCTGCCTCCAATCGGCGTCGCTGAGCACCAGCTTGCCGCCCGCGGGTGGTGCGGTGGTGGTGGCAGGTGCCACCGTCGCGGCGGGCGCCAGTCCCAGGGCCGTGAGCAGGCCGAGCCAGGAGCGTCGGGTCATGGGGATGTCTCGCAAAGGGGTGTGGTTCATTCGCTTGGGTCGTGGGTATGAGCCTGATCTTTCACCTTCGGGCGCATCCGCCGGCCGGCAGGGTCAATTCTTCGCGGTGGGCCGAGTCGCGGGCGGGCCGAGCAAGATCGATCGTCGGCCCCAAATTTGCTCCCCACGCTCAGCGACCAACTCACTGGCCAGAGCCCAGGGTCACGTTCTGCTGCCGCGTCTGGCCGCCACGCCAGACGGTGAAGCGCACGTTGTCGCCGGGCTGGCGGCTTTCCAGCAGGGTCAGGATGTCGTCGAGGGTGGCAACAGGTTCGCCAGCCACCGCGGTGATGACGTCCCCGGCGACGACCTCGCCGCGCTGGCCGCGCCGGAAGGGCAGCAGACCGGCGCGCGCCGCCGGGCCGCCCGGCTGCACATTGATCAGCGGCACACCGCGCGGCAGGTTCAGCGCGCGCTGCAGGTTGGGCGGACCGGCGGTGACGCCGATGGCCGGGCGCACCACGCGCCCGTCGCGGATCAGCATCGGCACGATGCGGTTGACCTCGTCAACGGGGATGGCAAAACCGATGCCGGCGCTGGCGCCACTGGGGCTGGCGATCTGGGTGTTGACGCCGATCAGGCGCCCGGCGCTGTCCAGCAGTGGGCCTCCACTGTTGCCGGGGTTGATGGCGGCGTCGGTCTGGATCACGCCGCGGATGGTGCGGTTGTTGAAGGACTCGATCTCGCGGCCCAGGGCGCTGACGATGCCGGTGGTCAGGGTCTGATCCAGGCCGAAGGGGTTGCCGATGGCGTAGACGCGCTGGCCGGTGACGAGGTCGCGGCTGGTGCCCAGCGCCAGCGGCGGCGCCTTGCCGCGCGGCACCTTGATCTTCAGCACCGCCAGGTCGCGGTCGGGGAAGGCGCCGACGACCTCGGCGTCGAAGCTGCTCTGGTCGGCCAGCATCACCTGGACCGCGTTGCCGCCCTGCAGCACATGGAAGTTGGTGACGATGTGGCCCTGGTCGTCCCACACGAAGCCGGTGCCGGTGCCACGCGGCACCTGTTGCACGTTCATGCTGAACAGGTCGCGGCGCGAGGCGAGCGTGGTGATGTGCACCACCGAAGGCGAGGCCTTGCGGAAGATCTCGATGTGGGCCAACTCATCCGCAGCCAGCGGGCCCCGGGGCGCGACGGCGCGGGGCGATGCGTCACTGCGGCCGTTGACGAGGCCGGGCAGGGTCAGGAAGGCGGCGCCGCCCAGCAGGACGGCCGCGGCCAGCAGGGTGGGCAAGGAGCGCAAGGAGCGCAAGGAGCGCAAGGAGCGAAGCATCTGGGTCATGGTTGCAGCGTATCTGACGGCTGTTGCTGCATTGTCAAGCGCCGCAGACGGGCACTGATCGGTCACCGCTCAATCACCGCTCAATCACCGCTCATTCACCTCTCAATCACGGCTCCTTCACGACTCAGTCAACGATCGGCCCCCGATCCGGTCGCGGGTCAGGTCGCCGATCAGGCCACCGTGTAGGCCGCCGCCGCGGTCGCCACCAGCGTGCCCGCGTCGTTCAGCAGCCGCATTTGCGTGCTGCCGATGCGTCCGCCCAGGCGCAGCACCTCGGCGGTGGCCAGAAAATGGCGGCCGAGGCCAGGGCGCAAAAAGTCCACGCGCAGGTCGATCGTGCCCATGCGCGTGAAGCGGTGCATCACCTGGGCCGCGCTGTCGTGGGGATGGCGTTCGCCGATGGCGGCCATCAGCGCCAGCGCGCCCAGGGCGTCGAGCACGGCCGAGATGACGCCGCCATGCAGGCGGCCGTGGGCGAAATGACCGACCAGTTCGGGCTTCATCGCCAACGTGGCGCGGATGTCGCCGGGCCGCACCGAGGCGATCTTCAGCCCCAGCACCTGGTTGAAGCTGATGCGCTGCTCGAAGGTCTCGACCAGTTCGGCGTCGAGCAGCGCCTGTTCTTCAGTGCTGCGTGGCTTCAGGCTGCCGGGGGTCATTGAAGATGCAGACACGGACAGGGCAGATGAGGCCGGATCAGGCTGCATCAGGCTGCATCAGGCCGAAACAGGACTGCCAGCCAGCCCCAGCATCGCACGCGCCTCGGCCGGCGTCGCCACCTCGCGCCCGGCGCGGCGCGCGCAGGCGGCCAGGGCCTGCACCATCGCGCCGTTGCCGCCGGCACGCTCGCCACCCGGCAGGTAGAAACTGTCTTCCAGCCCCGTGCGCAACATGCCGCCGAGTTCAGCCACCCGCAGGTGCACGGGCCAGATCTCGGCGCGGCCGATCAAGGTGGCCTGCCACACCGCGCCCGCCGGCATCCAGCGCGGCAGCAGGGCCAGCAGGTCGGCGTCGCAAGGCATGCCGCTGGCGACACCCATCACCAGGTTGACGTCGGGCACGCTGTCGAAGAGGCCGGCCTTCAGGTACATGGCCACGCTGCGCAGGATGCCGACGTCGAAACATTCGAACTCCGGGTGCGTGCCGGTCTCGCGCATCACGTCCAGGAACTGCTGCACCTTGGGCACGGGGTTGTCGAACACCATCGGCGGCCAGGCCCATTCGCCGTTGTCCTTGATCTTCAGGTAGTTCAGCGTGCCGGCATTGCAGGCCGCCACCTCGGGGCGCACCCGGCGCAGGCAGGCCACCGGGCCACTGATGTCCTTGCCAATCACGCCGGTCGTCAGGTTGATGACCACCCCTGGGCAGGCGGTGCGGATGGCGTCGCAGACGGCCTGAGCGACGTCGGGGTCCCAGCTGGGCATGTGGCCGAAGCCGGGCTCCTGGCTGCGCAGGTGCACATGCATGATGCTGGCACCGGCGTTGAAGGCGTCGCGCGCCTCGGCCGCCATCTGCGCGGGCGTGACCGGCACCGGGTGCTGGGCCGGGTTGGTCAGCACGCCGGTCAGCGCGCAGGTCAGGATGGCTTTGTCGCTCATGGGGTGGGTGTCTCGATGTCCAGTTCGACCAGCACGGCGCCCGCGGCCACGCTGTCCTTCACGGCCGCATGCAATGCGCGCACGGTACCTGCGGCGGTGGCGTGCAGCCACATCTCCATCTTCATCGCCTCGACGCACAGCAGCGGCTGGCCGGGCTCGACGCGGTCGCCGACGGCCACGCGCAGTTGCGCCACCACGCCGGCCACGGGCGCGCGGGCGCGAGAGGGGTCGGCGGCGCCATTTGCAGCCGAATCGGCGGCAGGGTAGGGCGAGGGTTCACTGAAACGGAACACGGCCGCGTCGATGACGAGATGCAAGTCGTCGCCCTCGTTCGCACCGCTGACCACTGCCAGCGCGCGGTGCTGCACGCCATTCCAGGCATAACGCACCTCGCGACCGCGCCACGAGATCAGTTGCAGCGCGGCACTGGGCTGCAGCGTGCGCTGAACGCCGTCGCATTGCAGGCTCAGCCCAAAACCGGCCAGGCCGGGTGCGCGCACGGGCGCCGGTGGGCTGGCGTGGCGGCCGGTG
>JBBSCX010000234.1:0-6020 GCA_038249905.1 Burkholderiales bacterium | reverse complement strand
CTTCCACCTGGGCTCGACAGAGGGGCGGGTCTCGGCCAGCAGCTTGTCGCCCAGCGCGCGCTGGAAGTCGTTGCCCATGCCGTGGTACTTGCGGTACAGCGGCGACTCCAGCATCACCACCAGCTGGCGCAACTCTTCCTCGGTGAAGCGCTCCTCGAACAGCACGCCCATCGTCGACGGCGCCAGCTTCCAGGCCCGGTCGCGCATCATCGGCCCGGTCTCCTCGACGAACTTGCGCAGGTCGGCCTCGAGGTCCCTGGCCAGGGCCTCGCGCCGCTCGGGCGCCACGCGCTGCTGCAGCACCTGACCCAGCTGCTGGCGCAGATTCAAGGCCGGTGCCGCGGCCAGGCTGTTGGCGAGGTTGTCGATGCCCGGCTTCAGGATGTCGAGCACCTTGGCCACCAGTTGCTTCTTCGCCGGGCTGACGACAGCGGCGGCCGGGGTCGCGGCAGGCACGGGCGCCGTCTGAGCGCCTGCAGAAGCGGCCAGCATCCAGCCGACCGAAGCGGCGATCATCAACTTCTTCATCAAGAGGTCTCCGCGCCGTCCGTGCCGGCGTCATCAGGGGCGTCACCGCCATGGGAATCGGGGTCGGCGGCGTCATCGCCATCGCCCTGGGCGTCGTTCTCGACGATGCGCTGCAGGCCCGACAGTCGGGTGCCGTTGTCCAGCTTGATCAAGGTCACGCCCTGGGTGGCGCGGCCGAGCTCACGGATTTCTGAGACGCGGGTGCGCACCAGCACGCCCTTGTCGGTGATGAGCATGATCTCGTCGGCCGGCCGCACCAGCGTGGCGGCCACGACCTTGCCATTGCGCTCGCTCTGCTGGATCGCGATCATTCCTTTGGTGCCGCGGCCGTGGCGTGTGTACTCCACGATGGAGGTGCGCTTGCCATAGCCGTTCTCGGTCGCCGTCAGCACGCTCTGCGTTTCGTCCTCGGCCACCAGCATCGCGATCACGCTCTGGCCCTCGTCCAGCCGGATGCCCTTGACGCCTCGCGCCTGGCGCCCGTGGGCCAGGACGTCGGCCTCGTCGAAGCGCACCGCCTTGCCGCCGTCGCTGAACAGCATCACGTCGTGGTGGCCGTCGGTCAGGGCCGCGCCGATCAGCACATCACCTTCGTCCAGCGTGACGGCGATGATGCCGGCCTTGCGCGGGTTGCTGAAGTCGTCCAGCGGCGTCTTCTTCACCACGCCCTGGGCGGTGGCCATGAAGATGAAGTGGTCGGCCGGGAAGCTGCGGAACTCGCCCGTCAGCGGCAGCACGACGGTGATCTTCTCGCCCGCCTGCAGCGGGAACATGTTGACGATGGGCCGGCCGCGGCTGTTGCGCCCACCTTGCGTCACTTCCCAGACCTTGATCCAGTACACCCGGCCGCGGTCGCTGAAGCACAGGATCCAGTCGTGCGTATTGGCGATGAAGAGCTGGTCGACCCAGTCGTCTTCCTTGGTCTGCGTCGCCTGCTTGCCGCGCCCGCCGCGCTTCTGCGCCCGGTACTCGGCCAGCGGCTGGCGCTTGACGTAGCCGGTGTGGCTGAGCGTGACGACCTCGTCGGACGGCGTGATCAAGTCCTCGGTGCCGATGTCCTGCGGGTTGCGCTCGATGACGCTGCGCCGCGCCCCCAGCTTCGTCTGCCCGAATTCCTGCTTCAGCGCGGTCAGCTCGTCGCTGATGATGGCCGTCACACGCGCCGGCTTGGCCAGGATGTCCAGCAGGTCCGCGATCTGGCCCATCACCTCGCGGTACTCGCCGACGATCTTGTCCTGCTCCAGCCCGGTCAGGCGCTGCAGGCGCATCTGCAGGATCTCCTGCGCCTGGTCCTCGCTCAGCCGGTACAGGCCATCGCCCTGCAGCCCATAACCCGCGGGCAGCCCCTCGGGCCGGTATGCGGCGCGGCCACCGGGCGTGCCTTCTTCGGCGCGGGCCAGCATCTCGCGCACCATCGACGAGTCCCAGCTCTTGGCCATCAGCGCGGACTTGGCCACCGGCGGGGTGGGGCTGGTCTTGATGGTCTCGATGAACTCGTCGATATTGGCCAGCGCCACGGCCAGGCCTTCCAGCACATGGCCCCGTTCACGCGCCTTGCGCAACTCGAACACGGTGCGGCGGGTGATGACCTCGCGCCGGTGTTCGAGGAAGACCTCGACCAGATCCTTCAGGTTGCACAGCTTGGGCTGCCCGTCGATCAGCGCCACCATGTTGATGCCGAAGGAGTCCTGCAGCTGGGTCTGCTTGTACAGGTTGTTCAGCACCACCTCGGGCACTTCGCCGCGCTTGAGCTCGATCACCACGCGCATGCCCGACTTGTCGGACTCGTCCTGGATGTGGCTGATGCCCTCCAGCTTCTTTTCCTTGACGAGCTCGGCGATGCGCTCGAGCAGCGTCTTCTTGTTCACCTGGTACGGGATCTCGTCGACGATGATGGACTGCCGGTCGCCGCGTTCGAGGTCCTCGAAGTGGCACTTGGCACGCATCACCACCTTGCCGCGGCCGGTGCGATAGCCCTCGCGCACGCCACTCAGCCCGTAGATGATCCCGGCCGTGGGGAAGTCGGGCGCGGGCACGATCTCCATCAGCTCGTCGATCGACGCCTCGGGGTTGCGCAGCAGGTGCAGGCAGGCGTCGACGATCTCGTTCAGGTTGTGCGGCGGGATGTTGGTCGCCATGCCGACCGCGATGCCGGCGCTGCCGTTGACCAGCAGGTTGGGCAGCCGTGCCGGCAGCACCGTCGGCTCCTTCTCGCTGCCGTCGTAGTTGGGGGCGAAGTCGACCGTCTCCTTGTCGATGTCCTCCAGCATCTCGTGCGCGATCTTGGCCAGGCGAATCTCGGTGTAGCGCATGGCCGCAGCGTTGTCGCCGTCGACGCTGCCGAAGTTGCCCTGGCCGTCCACCAGCATGTGGCGCAGGCTGAAGTCCTGCGCCATGCGCACGATGGTGTCGTACACCGCGGTGTCGCCGTGCGGGTGGTACTTGCCGATGACGTCGCCGACGATGCGGGCGCTCTTCTTGTACGGCCGGTTCCAGTGGTTCGACAGCTCGTGCATCGCGAACAGCACGCGCCGGTGCACGGGCTTCAGTCCGTCACGGGCGTCGGGCAGGGCGCGCCCGACAATCACGCTCATCGCGTAATCGAGGTACGAACGCCGCATCTCCTCTTCGAGGCTGATGGGCAGCGTTTCCTTGGCGAATGAGTTCATTGCGGATGCAGTGTCGGCAGATGGCGCCACAGGTGTGCCCTGCTGCACACGCCCCGCGACGATGTGGAAGCGATTCTAGGGTGCCGACCTTGTCGCGGCAGCGCAACATCCTGGCCGGGGGGGTGCGGTGCAGCGTCCAGAATGCAGGCGATCCGACACCCTATGGCACAATGTTTTGTCGGTGGTGAATGCCTCCCGAAGAGGCGTTTTACCCTGTGTTTTGCCCGTCATTCCGGACGTTTCGCAGGCCTCACTGCGGCTTTCCTCGAGAGGAGATTCAATGAAGAAACTGAACAAGGTGGCGATGCTCTTTGCATCGGCCGCACTTGCTGCCCCCCTCGCATCGTTTGCCGCTGCGCACGGCGGCATGGCCCCGAAGGCCAACGACAACTGGCGTGCCGCCGATGGCACGGTCGTGAAGAACGGCACCAACGAACTCTGCTGGCGTAACTCCGGCTGGACGCCGGCCACCGCCGACCCGGCCTGCGACGGCGCCATCAAGCCGCCTCCGCCCCCGCCGCCGCCAGCACCACCGCCCCCGCCGCCGCCGCCGCCGGTGGCCCCGGTCGTGCCGCAGGCGCCGATGGATGCGCCGCCAGTCGTGGCTCCGCGCGTGGCCCCGCCGCCTCCGCCCCCGGCGCCCGTGAGCGAGAAGGTGTCGTACCAATCCGACGCGCTGTTCGATTTCGACCGGTCGGTGCTGAAGCCTGATGCGCAGGCAAAGCTGACCGATCTGGTGGACAAGACCAAGGGTATCAACCTCGAAGTCATCATCGCCACCGGCCACACCGACGCGGTCGGTGGTGCGGACTACAACCAGCGTCTGTCGGTTGAACGTGCCAATGCGGTCAAGAAGTTCCTGACCGACAAGGGCGTCGAGCCCAGCCGCGTCTACACCGAAGGCAAGGGCAAGGGCTCTCCGGTCGCTGACAACAGCACCAGCGAGGGCCGGTCGAAGAACCGCCGCGTGGAAGTCGAAGTCGTCGGTACGCGCACGCGCCGCTGATCCGGTCTGCGTACCCCGCGTTCAAAGCCCCGCCTCGGCGGGGCTTTTTCATGTCCGGCACACGTCCCCGCACCCCAAGCGCTGCGCCTGGCCGGCCCTGCGGCGGCAAGGCTGCCCCGCACTGACTACCATCCGCGCATGCAAAACGTTGACGCCCAAGAACTGGCCAAGTTCAGCGAGTTGGCCCATCGCTGGTGGGACCCGGAGAGCGAGTTCCGGCCCCTCCATCAGATCAACCCGCTGCGATTGGAGTGGATCGACGAACTCGCCACCCTGCGCGGCAAGCAGGTGCTGGACGTCGGTTGCGGCGGCGGCATCCTGGCCGAAGCGATGGCGCGGCGAGCAGCGCATGTGACTGGCATCGACCTGGCGGCACGTCCCCTGGGCGTGGCGCGCCTGCACGCGCTGGAGGCCGGGGTCGAGAACATCGACTACCGCGAAATCGCGACCGAGGCGCTGGCCGCGCAGTCGCCGCAGGCCTTCGACGTCGTCACATGCATGGAAATGCTGGAGCATGTACCCGATCCGGGCGCCGTCGTGCAGGCCTGCGGCACCCTGGTCAAGCCCGGCGGGTGGGTCTTCTTCTCGACCCTGAACCGCAACCCCAAGTCCTTCCTCTTCGCCATCATCGGTGCCGAGTACGTGCTTCGCCTGTTGCCCCGCGGCACCCATGAGTACGCCAAGTTCATCCGCCCCAGCGAACTGACACGCTTCAGCCGCGAGGCCGGCCTGGCCCTGCAGGGCAGCCGCGGGATGGAATACAACCCGCTGACGCGACGCTACTGGCTGTCGCAGAACACCAGCGTCAACTACCTGCTGGCCTGTCGCCGGCCGGGCTGATGCCGATGGTGGCAGCTCGGCCCCGGCCCGAACTGTTGCTTTTCGACCTGGATGGCACGCTGGTGGACAGTGCGCCCGACCTGGCGGGTGCCGCCAACGACATGCTCCAGGCGCGTCAGCGGCCCCCCTTGCCCTTGGCACAGCTGCGACCGCATTGCGGATCGGGCGCCCGCGGCATGATCGGCCGCGCGTTCGCCGTGACACCGCAGGAGTCGGCGTATCTGCCGCTGCGCGACGAGTTCCTTGACCGCTACGAACAGCGCATGCTGCATGGCACGCGGGTGTTCGACGCCGCGGCGACGATGCTCGACGCGCTGGACGCGGCGGGTCTGCGCTGGGGCATCGTCACCAACAAGGCGCTGCGCTTTGCGCTGCCGCTGACCCGCGCCCTCGAACTGCATGACCGCGCCGCGGTGATCGTCGGCGGTGACAGCACACCGCACACCAAGCCGCACCCTGCGCCGCTGCACGAGGCGGCACGCCGGCTGCACGTGCCGGCGCCCCGCTGCGCCTACATCGGCGACGACCTGCGCGACATGCAGGCGGCGCGCGCAGCAGGCATGGTGGCGCTGGCCGCCGCCTGGGGATACCTGGGCCCTGACTCGGCGCCAGACTCGTGGGCCGCCGACGCCGTGCTGGCGGCACCAGACCAACTCTTGAATTGGCTGGAACTGGCCTAAACTCACAGCCTTGGGACCGACTTGGCTTCGACGTGGGTTCGGAGTCGGCGCGGGGCATGCCGAGCACCAGTTCGCTCGTAAAACCACTGGAAACAAAGTAACTGCGAACGACTCTTCGTACGCCCTCGCCGCTTAAAACCGGTGAGCCTCGCAACAGTTGGCCGATGGGCTGGGTCTGACGGGTCACACCGAAGGACTGCGAGGTCATACACATTGGCTCGTCCTGCCGCGTGTCATTCGCGGCGGGCCTAAAACCAAATGACTCGGGGCCCCGGTAGCGTGCTGCTGCGCGACCGG
>JBBSCX010000233.1:0-6025 GCA_038249905.1 Burkholderiales bacterium | reverse complement strand
GGCTGGATGGTGCGCCGCCGCCGCGCCTGATTTCTCGCGCCTGATCCAGCCCGCCGCAGGCCAAGCGGCATGTCGGCGGCCCCGGTGGGACGGGCGCGTTCTGCGGTCAGTCACGGAAGAACATCTGGCTGTCGTCTGTGGGGGGTGTGGGCCGCTGTCACGCCACGTTCACACCGGGCGCGAAAACTCGGTCGCTCCAACAGCCAGGAGACCTCCCGCCATGCCATCGCACTTCACGCTCACCGCCTTGACCGTCGCCGCCGCCAGCCTGCTGCCGGCCACCGTGAACGCCACCTACAACACGTTGAATGGGCAAGCGCCGATCGTCATCGGCCACCGCGGCGCGTCTGGCTACCTGCCCGAACACACGCTGGAGGCTTATGCGCTGGCCATCACGCAGGGGGCCAACTACATCGAACCCGACCTGGTGTTGACCAAGGACGGCATCCTCATCGCCCGCCACGAGCCCATGTTGGGTGGCACCACGGACGTGGCCACCAAGTTCGACGTCGATCGCAAGAGCACCAAGATGGTCGACGGCGTGGCCACCACCGATTACTTCGCCAGCGACTTCACGCTGGACGAGATCAAGACGCTGCGCGCCATTCAGCCCCGCATCAACCGCGACCAAAGCTATAACGGGCTGTATCAGATCCCGACGCTGGACGAAGTCATCGCGCTGGCCCAGTCACAAAGCGTG
Organism: Burkholderiales bacterium; assembly: GCA_038249905.1. Lineage (GTDB taxonomy): Bacteria > Pseudomonadota > Gammaproteobacteria > Burkholderiales > Burkholderiaceae_C > Rubrivivax. Next base: position 5,325 of record JBBSCX010000233.1, on the reverse strand, counting down.
GCCACCGGCCGCCCCGTGGGCATTTATCCCGAGGTGAAGCACTCGACGTTCCATGCCGATCTGTTCGGCAGCAACACGTTCGAGAACAAACTGGTCAGCACCCTGCACACGGCCTATGGCAACAGCATGGCGGCGCCCGTGTTCATTCAAAGCTTCGAGTCGGCCAACCTGAGGTATCTCAACACCGTCACCGACATCAAGCTGGTGCAATTGATCGACGCTGACGACGTCAATGCCGACGGCTCCATGTCGCTGGTGGCGCCTTACGACAGGCCCTATGACTTTGCCGTGGCCGGCGACCCGCGCACCTTCGCCGACCTGCTTACCGCCAGCGGCCTGGCCTACATCAAGGGCTACGCCGACGGCGTCGGTCCCTGGAAGCCTTACCTCGTGCGTACCGTGGCCGACGGCGTGGACCGTGACGGCGACGGCGTGCTCACCATCAAAGACAGGCGCGTCGACGGCAGCACCGGCGTCATTGAAGCCGCACATGCCGCCGGCTTGATGATCCACACGTGGACCTTCCGCAACGACGCCAGCGGCTACGGTTTCAGCAACCCCCAGGAAGAGATGGCCTACTACCTGCGACTGGGCGTGGACGGTGTGTTCACCGACTTTCCGGACACCGGCGTGGCCGCCGTGGCCTCGATTCCCGAGCCTGGCAGTTACGCGCTGATGCTGGTCGGTCTGGTGGCCGTTGCCGGGCTGGCGCGCCGGCGTCTGCGGCTGCCGTTCGAGGGCCGGGTCCGGTCGGTGTCGGTGCCGGTCTAAATCCGCCGCGCCTTCAGACGATGCGCTCGCCCGGGTGGGTGATCTTGCGCATGGCCTCGAAGCGGCTGCTGCCCACCATCAGCGGGTGGGTGGCGTCGCCGCCGTCCCAGCGCGGGTCGTCGATGCCCTCGAACACCTCGCGCAGGCGCTGGCCCCAGGTGTTGTGGATCATCTGAAAGTACGGGTTGTGCGCGTCGATGCACACCACCTCGTCGCTCTTGAAGCTGCCTTCGCGATAGACCAGCAGGTCCAGCGGCAGGCCGACGCTGAGATTGCTCTTCAGCGTGCTGTCCATGCTCACCAGCGCGCACTTGGCGGCCTCGTTCAGCGGCGTGACCGGTGTCAGCACGCGGTCCAGGATGGGCTTGCCGTACTTGCTTTCGCCGACCTGGAAGAAGCAGGTCTCACGCGTGGCCTCGATGAAGTTGCCGGCCGAATAGACGAGAAACATGCGCATGGCCTCGCCCTTGATCTGGCCGCCGAAGATCATGCTGGCGTTGAAGTCCAGGCCCGCCGCCTTCAGCGAGGGCCCGTCTTCCTGGTAGACGCGGCGAATCGCCGCGCCCAGCACGCGCACGGCGTCGAACATGCTGGTGGCGTTCCAGATCGTCAGCGGCGGCTCCTCAGAGCCGCGGTCGACCTTCTCCACCTGCAGCAGTTCACGCACGCTCTGGCTGATGCCCAGATTGCCGGCCGACAGCATGACCATGAAGCGGTCGCCGGGGTTCTCGTAAATCATCATCTTGCGAAAGGTGCTGATCGCATCCAGGCCCGCATTGGTGCGGCTGTCGGACAGGAAGACGAGACCGGCGTTGAGCCGGATGCCGACGCAGTAAGTCATGGTGCTGCTTCTTTCGTGGGCGAGGCCAGGCGCTTCAGGCGGTACAGCGCATCCAGCGCCTCGCGCGGGCTGAGGGTGTCAGGGTCGAGGGCGTCGATTTCACGCCGCAGGCCCGCAGTGTCATCGACGCCGGCTGGGGCGGTCGGTACAGGTGGGGCTGCAAACAGGTCCACCTGCAGCTGGTGCGTGTCGGCCTGGGCCTGCAATGCTTCGAGCGTGGCCCGCGCCTGGCGCACCACCGCGCCCGGCATGCCGGCCAGCCTGGCCACCTGCACGCCATAGCTGCGGCTGGCCGGGCCGGGTTCGATCTGGTGCAAAAAGACGATGTCGTGCCCGCTCTCGACCGCGCCCACGTGCACATTGACGGCACGGTCGTGCCGCGTCGGGAATTCGGTCAACTCGAAGTAATGGGTGGCGAACAGCGTGAAGCTCTTGTTGCGGTCGTGCAATTGGCTGGCGATGGCGCCGGCCAGCGCCAGGCCGTCGTAGGTGCCGGTGCCGCGGCCGATCTCGTCCATCAATACCAGGCTGCTGTCGGTGGCGGCGTTGACGATGGCGGCGGCCTCGGTCATTTCCACCATGAAGGTGCTTTGCGCATTGGCCAGGTCGTCGGCCGCGCCGATGCGCGTGTGGATGGCGTCCACGGGGCCCAGCCGGCAGGCCCGAGCCGGCACGTACGACCCCATCGCGGCCAGCAGTACCGTCAGCGCCACCTGGCGCATGAAGGTGCTCTTGCCGCCCATGTTGGGGCCGGTGATGACGAGCATGCGCGTCTTGGCGTCGAGCCGGCAGTGGTTGGGGATGAAGTCGCTGTTCTGTCCGGCGCGCGCGGTTTCGCGCAGACGGGCCTCGACCACCGGATGGCGTCCGGCCTCGATCTCGATGCAGGGGTAGGGCACGAAGGTCGGGCGGCACCAGTGCAGCGTGGTCGCGCGTTCGGCCAGGGTTGCCAGCGCGTCCAGCATCGCCAGCGCGCGGCCCAGCGCGGCCAGTGCGCCCAGGTGCGGCTGCAATGCGTCCAGCAACTGATCGAACAGCCACTTCTCGCGCGCCAATGCACGTTCTTGCGCCGACAGCGCCTTGTCCTCGAAGGCCTTCAACTCGGGCGTGATGTAGCGCTCGGCGTTTTTCAGCGTTTGCCGTCGCTGATAATCGGCCGGCACCTTGGCCGTGTGCGAAGCCGTGACCTCGATGAAAAAGCCGTGCACCTTGTTGAATTGCACGCGCAGGTTCGGGATGGCGGTGCGCGCCTTTTCGCGCGCTTCCAGGTCCAGCAGAAAGACATCGCAATTCAGCGCAATGCCGCGCAACTCATCCAATTCGTGGTCGACGCCGCTGGCGATGACGCCGCCTTCACGCAGCAGCACGGCGGGTTCTTCGGCAATGGCGCTCAGCGCATCGGCGATGGCGTCGTCAGGCTGCAATGCGGACTGCAATTGCAACAGCAAGGCGGCGCCATCGGGCACGCTGGCGCGCAACGCGGGCAATACCGCCAATGTGGCGCGCAGGCCGGCCAGTTCGCGCGGGCGCACCTGGCGCAATGCGACGCGGCTGGTGGTGCGTTCGACGTCGCTGACGTGGCGCATGCCGTCGCGCAGCGGCTCGAAGCCGGCACCGATCAGCGCCGTAATGGCGTCGTGGCGCGCAGACGCCAACTGGCGGTCGCGCGGTGGGTGTGTCAGCGCGTGGCGCAGCCAGCGGCTGCCCATGCCAGTGCGGCAGGTGTCCAGCAGGCTCAGCAAGGTCGGCGCGGTCTCGCCCCGCAATGTCTGCACCAGTTCCAGGTTGCGGTGCGTGGCCGGCGGCAGGTCGAGCAGGGCGCCGCTGCGCTGCACGTCCAGCGTGCTGACATGCGCCAGCGCCTGGCCCTGGGTGTGTTCGGCGTAGCTGAGCAACGCCGCGGCCGCCGCATGCGCGGCGTGCAACTCTGCCGCGTTGAAGCCGGCCAATGACGCCGTCTTCAACTGCGCACACAGCTTGCGTTCACCCAGCGCGCTGTCGAACTGCCAGGCCGGCCGCGCCGTGCACGTGGCGCGGGCCTGCAGCACAGCGGCGGGCAGGGCGCTGCCGTCGTGCAACAGTTCGGCCGCGTCCAGCCGCGCCATCCAGCCGGGCAGTTCGACGTCGCTGCATTCGGCCAGGCCCAGCGCGCCACTGGCCAGTCCCAGCCAGGCCAGACCCCAGGTGGTGACGCCGCGGGCGCGCTGGCCGTGCAGCGCCAGCAGCAGGGTGTCCACGCGCTCGTCCAGCAGCTCGCTGTCGGTGACGGTGCCGGGCGTGACCACGCGCACCACCTTGCGTTCCACCGGCCCCTTGGCGGTGGCGACATCGCCCACCTGCTCGGCCACGGCCACCGCCTCGCCCAGCTTGATCAGCCGCGCCAGATAGCCCTCGACCGAGTGCACCGGCACGCCGGCCATCACCACCGGCTCGCCCGCACTCTGGCCGCGGGTCGTCAGCGTGATGTCCAACAGCCGGTTGGCACGCCGCGCGTCGTCCCAGAACAGCTCGTAGAAATCTCCCATGCGGAAGAAGACGAGCGTGTCGGGGAAGTCGGCCTTGATGCGCAGGTACTGCTGCATAACGGGTGTGTGAGCCGGTTCGTTGGGGCGCGGTGCGTTGTCTGTCACTGTTTTGTCGATCATCAAGCGGACGGTTTCGTTGGATCGAAGCCGGATTGTTGAGCCCAGACCGTAAAGAGGTCTCGCAACTCTGGGGGCAGCTCAAGCACGAAGTCGAGGTCCATCGGATAGCTGTCCCCCAAGAAGTAACGCGTTGCGTCCAGCAGCACGTTGCCCTGCCGCGCATCTTTGCCCTTCTTGGACGGATTGCGTTCAGGTTTGAGGCTGAGCCAGAGTTTGTGCACCGCCATCCAACGCGGATCGGGTGCGTACAGCGGGCAAGTTCCCGGCTTGTTTGTTGTCACCACGCACTGCACCGGCGTGCCACGGAGCAGCCATTCCTGCTCATCCAGCGTCGCCATGGGCTCGAACGGCTCGTTACTCGGCAGCGGGTGGGTGCTGGGTGCGGCCAACAGTTCCACTTCGTAGCCTGCGTCATTGACGGCTTGGTAGGGCTTGCGCTTGTTGATGGCATACGAACTGTCGATGCGCTTGAGCACGGACATGAGCGTTGCCCTGCTGCCCGCTGCCTGGTGCGGTGCCGGCGGCGCAATGGCCGCGAGCGACACCTTGGTGCCCCGGCACCATGCCAAGTCGAAATCTTCAGTGGCCTCGTTACCCACCGGGAAGCGCGCGCCACAGAGCATTTCGTAGGCGGCGAATGCGTTGGTTCCCACCACCAGCACGTCATATCCCAGCAGGCCATGGAGATCCAACTCGCGCAGCAGGCGCCCTTGCTGCTCTGCCATTTGGGGCAAACGCAGAGCTCGGCATAGTTTCACGCGGTCTTGAACCAAGCTGCTCAGCGATGCCCTGCGCGCTTGCAGGCGCTCGCGTTCGGCCAGGTAGTCGGCGAGCTGGCGTTCGGTTTCGGGTGATCGCAGGCCTCGTGTTGTGCCGGAGTCGGCTGTGGACTTCTTAACGGCCAGGTATTCCGTGCCGTTCTTGTTCTGCCAGAACATGCTGGAGGGCATCGCTTCGAGTTCGCGCTCGATGTCCACCAGCTGCCCGTAAGCCGCTTCAAGATTGGCAATCGAGCGCTGAGCGTCGGCAGAAAACGGGACGAAGTCTGTTTTCTTGTACGTCATAGGC
>JBBSCX010000232.1:0-6029 GCA_038249905.1 Burkholderiales bacterium | reverse complement strand
CTGGACGATCAGCAAGCACTTCGAGCTGAACCTGGGCGTGCGCTGGGACTACGAAAGCAACATGCTGAACAACGGCTATGCCACGCCGGCGGACCGCGTGACGGCCTTGAGGGCGCTGGACGGGCCGCGCTGGGGCATCACGCCGCCGCCCGGCCAGACCTACGCACAGTCGCTGGCCAGGGGCGGCATCAACATCGAGGAATACATCAGCAACGGCGACTCGCGCAAGGCCTACAAGGGCGCTCTGGCACCGCGCCTGGGCTTCAGCTGGGACGTGGCCGGCGACCGCAGCCACGTGATCTTCGGCGGCTGGGGCCGCTCGTACAGCCGCACCATGGCCAACCACGCACTCGACGAACTGCAGAAGAACGCTCAGGCCGGCGGCGAGATATGGCTCATCAAGAACGACTTCAAGATGCCGTTTGCCGACCAGTTCTCGATCGGCCTGCGCCAGGCGTTGGGCCAGTGGAACGGCGAGGTGGCGCTGAGCCGCATCGACGCCAAGAACCAGTTCATCTGGTTCGGCGGTAACCGCGACCCTAACGGCGGCTGGGCCACGCAGAGCCCCATCGACCCGCTGTGGGGCGGGCCGAACGGCTTCGGCACGCTGATCCTGGGCGATTTTGTCGGCCACGCGCGAACCGATTCGCTGCTGGCCAAGCTGGAGAAGCCCTACACCCGCAGCTCGGGCTGGACGGCCACCGTCGCCTACACGCACAGCAAGGCCAAGACGACCAGCAAGGAGTGGAACAACGACATCTTCGACTGGACCTACGGCCGTCCGGGTGTGCGCGGCTGGAACCCGAGCACGCTGGTAGCCGAGAACCGAATCGTGGCCGCCGGCATGACAGACACCGTGCTGCCCTGGGGCCTGACGCTGGCCGGCAAGCTGACCTGGGACGACGGCTTGCCGCGTCGCATCACCAGCTGCGCTGCGGGCTGGGACAAGTGCATCTCGGTCAAGGGTGACGCGCCCTCGTTCACGCAGGTCGACGTCAGCCTGAGCAAGGCCTTCAAGATCTTCGAACAAAGCGTGAGCCTGCGCGTGGACGTGCTGAACCTCTTCGACAAGACAAACTACGGCGGTTTCGACGACTGGGGTGGCGGCCCGGGCAACCCGCAGAACGCGGTGGGTGGCGACAACGCCAACCTCGGCAAGCCCAACAGCATCCGCGGCGACACACGCACCTACCGCCTGGCGCTCGGGTACAAGTTCTAAGCCACCGCTGACCCACGGCGCGCCGACCCCGACAGCCTGTGCTTTCGGGGTGCGGGCCGCGCCTTGTCCGAGAACGCGACAACGCGACGACGCCGAATGACACCCGACTTCGACATCAGCCGCCGCAGCCTGCTGGTCTGGGCCGGCGCAGTGGCCGCAGGCATATCCGGCAGCGCGTGCCAGACCTCCAGCCTGCCGCCACCGGCCAGCGACGAGGCCGCGGCGCTGCTGGCCGACCTGGAACGGCGCAGCTTCGATTACTTCTGGGACACCGCCAACCCCGTCAACGGCCTGGTGCCCGACCGCTGGCCCACGCCATCGTTTGCCAGCATCGCGGCGGTGGGCTTCGGGCTCAGCGCCTACCCCATCGGCGTGGCACGCGGCTGGGTCAGCCGCGCGCAGGCGCGCGACCGCACGCTGGCCACGTTGCGCTTCTTCCACGATGCGCCGCAAGGCCCGCAGGCTGCCGGCGTGACCGGGTACAAGGGCTTTTTCTATCACTTCCTGGACATGCAGACGGGGCACCGCTACGGCACGACCGAGCTGTCGACCGTGGACACCGCACTGCTGCTGGCCGGCGCGCTGCACGCCCGTGCCTTCTTCGACGGCAGCGACGCCGCCGAGACCGAACTGCGGCGCCTGGCCGACGCCATCTACGCGCGTGTCGAGTGGCCCTGGGCCCAGGTGCGGCCGCCGTCCATCGGCCACGGCTGGCACCCGGAAAGCGGGCACATCGCCAACGACTGGAAGGGTTACAACGAGGCCATGCTCGTCTACCTGCTGGCCCTGGGCTCACCCACGCACCCCGTGGGCCCCGAGGCCTGGGCGGCGTGGACCAGCACGTACGAGCGCGACTGGGGCAGCGAGTACGGCCAGACCCACCTGAGCTTTGCGTCCTTCTTCGGCCACCAGTTCACGCACGCCTGGGTCGACTTCCGCGGCCTGGCCGACGGCTGGCTGCGCGCCAAGGGCCTGGACTACTTCGAGAACAGCCGCCGCGCCACCTACGCGCAGCAGGCTTATGCCATCGCCAACCCCGAAGGCTGGGCGGGCTACGGCCGCGACGTCTGGGGCGTGACAGCCTGCGACGGCCCGGCAGACGTGGAACGGACCTTCGGCGGCCGGACGCGCAAGTTCCGCAGCTACGCCGGCCGCGGCATGGGCGGCGCCGCGCATTGGGACGACGGCACCATCGCGCCCTACGGCGCCGGTTCTTCGCTGCCCTTCGCCCCGGAGATCGTGGCGCCCGCGCTGGCCGCCATGCACGCCCGCCACGGCCGGCACATCGTCGGCAAGTACGGTTTCTTTGCCTTCAACCCGAGCTTCACCTACACCGACGTGAAACTCACGCACGGCCGCGTGGTGCCCGGCTTCGGCTGGGTCGCCAACGACTTCCTGGGCATCGAGGTCGGCCCCTTGCTGCTGATGCTGGCCAACCACCGCGACGGCGCCGTCTGGCGCGCCATGCGCGGCGAGCCCTGGCTGGTGCGCGGCTTGCAGCGTGCGGGCTTCAGCGGCGGCTGGCTGGGCTGAGATCCGCCGCCACCACCCCACCATGAGCTCAGCCGCGTCCAGGCCCTGCACCCGCCGCCGCTGGCTGAAGACCGCCGCCGCAGGCGCGGCCACGGCCGCGGCCATTGGCCTGCCGGCCTGCGCGCCACACCGTGCCGGCACGCTGCGCTTCTGGGCCATGGGCCGCGAAGGCGAGGTGGTGAACGAACTGCTGCGCGACTTCCGCACCGAGCGCCCGGACATCCGCGTGCAGGTCAACCAACTGCCCTGGAGCGCGGCGCACGAGAAGCTGCTGACGGCTTTTGCCGGCGACGCCACGCCCGACATCGCGCAGCTGGGCAACACCTGGCTGCCCGAGTTCGTCGCCCTGGGCGCGTTGCTGCCGCTGGACGCGCGCATCGCCGCCAGCCCGGACATCGTCGTGCCCGACTACTTCGAAGGCATCTGGGCCACCAACCGCATCGACGGCCACACCTACGGCCTGCCCTGGTACATCGACACGCGGCTGCTCTTCTACCGCCGCGACCTGCTGCAGCAGGCCGGCCACGAGCGCGTGGCCGACACCTGGGCGGCGTGGAAGGACCAGCTGCGCGCCGTCAAGCGCGTGGTGGGGCCTGACAAGTACGCCTTGCTGCTGCCGCTGAACGAATACGACCCGCTGGTGGCGCTGGCGCTGCAAGGCGGCGAGCCGCTGCTGCGCGAAGGCGGACGCTACGGCAACTTCCGCGGTGCGGGCTTCCGCCGCACGCTGGACTTCTACCTGTCGATGTACACGGACATGCTGGCGCCGCCCGCCAGCAGCAACGAAATCGCCAACGTCTGGAACGAGTTCGCGCGCGGCTACTTCAGTTTCTACATCACGGGGCCTTGGAACATCGGCGAGTTCCGCCGTCGCCTGCCCGCTGATCTGCAAGACGCCTGGGCCACGGCGCCGCTGCCGGGCCCTGAAGGCCCGGGCGCCAGCGTGGCCGGCGGCAGCAGCCTGGCGGTGTTCAAGCGTTCACAGCGCCCCGACGAGGCCTGGGCGCTGGTGAACTACCTCTCGCGCCCCGCCGTGCAGCAGCGCTTCAGAGCCCTCACCGGCAACCTGCCGCCGCGCCGCAGCGCCTGGGAAGAACCAGCGCTGCGCGACGACCCGCCCAGCCAGGCCTTCCGCACCCAGCTGGAACGGGTGCGCCCGGTGCCGCAGGTGCCCGAGTGGGAACGCATCGCCACCGAATTGCGGGTGCTGCTGGAACAGGTGGTGCATGGCGACCTGAAGGCCGATGCCATGCCGGCCGAGATGGACCGCCGCGCCGACCGCATGCTCGAAAAACGCCGCTGGATGCTGAAGCGGGCGTCGGCATGAAGGCGCGCAGCCTGGCCGCCTGGGTCTTCGTCGGCCCCGCGCTCATCGCCATCGGCGTCTTCTTCGCGCTGCCGGTGGCCGCGGCGCTGGTGATGAGCCTGACCGACTTCGACATCTACGCGCTGGCCGACCTGGCCAACCTGCGCTTTGTCGGCCTGGACAACTACGCCGAGCTGCTGCAGCGGCCGCTGTTCTGGCAGGCGCTGTGGAACACGCTGATCTTCGTCGTCATCGGCGTGCCGCTGAGCATCGGGGCTTCGCTGGGCGCGGCGCTGCTGCTGCATTCGCGCTTTGCGCGCTTCCATGGCTTCTTCCGCACTGCCCTGTTTGCGCCGGTGGTCACCACGCTGGTGGCCGTGGCCGTGGTCTGGCGCTACCTCTTCCACACGCGCTACGGTCTCATCAACCACGCGCTGTCGCAGTTCGGCGTGACACCCATCGACTGGCTGGGCGACCCGCAATGGGCCATGCCGGCCATCGTGCTGCTGAGCGTGTGGAAGAACTTCGGCTACAACATGGTGATCCTGCTGGCCGGGCTGCAGGCCATCCCCGAAGACTTGTACGAAGCCGCGCGGCTGGACGGCGCAAAACGCTGGGCGCTGTTCCGCCACATCACGCTGCCCGGGCTGGCGCCGCTGCTGCTGGTGGTCAGCATCCTCACCATGGCCGGCCACTTCCAGCTCTTCGCCGAGCCGTATGTGATGACGCAGGGCGGCCCGGCGCAGCGCACGGTGACGGTGCTCTACCTGATGTACGAAGAAGGCTTCAAGTGGTGGAGCCTGGGCAGTGCGTCGGCGGTGGCGTTCGTGCTCTTCGTCATCATGTTCGGCGTCACGCTGCTGCAGCTGTGGGCGTCGAAAAGGGCGGCGGCCGCATGAAACGCCTGAAGCTCGACAGCGGCACGTTGATGGTCAATGGTGCGCTGGCCGTCCTGTCGGCGTTGACGTTGTTCCCGCTGCTGTGGATGCTGTCGGCCAGCCTGATGGCGCCCGGCGAGGCCAGCACCTTTCCGCCGCCGCTGGTGCCCGCGGTGCCGACGCTGGAACACTACCGCACGCTGTTCGGCAACCAGGGCCTGGGCCGGCAGGCGCTGAACAGCCTGCTCATCAGCGTGGCGGCGACGCTGCTCTCGCTGGCCTTCAACCTGAGCGCGGGCTATGCCTTCGCCAAGCTGAAGTTCAAAGGCCGCGAGATGATCTTTCGCATGCTGCTGGGGGCCATGGTCATCCCCGGGCAGGTGGCGATGATGCCGCTGTTCCTGATGCTCAAGCAGATGGGCCTGGTCAACACCTACGCCGGTGCGCTGGTGCCCTGGCTGGCGGGTGTGTTCGGCATCTTCCTGGTGCGCCAGTACGCGCAGGGCATCCCCGACGACCTGCTGGAAGCCGCGCGCCTGGACGGCGCCAACGAAGGCCAGGTTTTCCTGCGCATCGTGCTGCCGCTGCTCAAGCCGATCGTCGTCACGCTGGCGGTGCTGGTCTTTCTGGGCAGCTGGAACGACTTCATGTGGCCGCTGATCGTGCTGACCGACCGCGAACTGCAGACCCTGCCGGTGGCACTGGCCGGCCTGTCGCGTGAACACGTGCAGGACACCGAATTGATGATGGCAGGATCGGTGTTGACGGTGCTGCCGGTGCTGCTGCTCTTCCTGGTGCTGCAGCGGCACTACATGAAGGGCCTTCTGATGGGCGCTGGCAAATGACGGCCCCTCTCCGGCCCGGCCTGCTCCTGCTCCTGCTCGGGCTCCTGCTCGGGCTTCTGCCGGGCGTGGCCCTCGCGGCGCTGCGCAGCGAGGTGCTCGACAACTTCCGCGACACAGCCGCGTGGCCGGCCCGCCCCTCCGACCAGGTGCGCGCGAACCTGCCCCCCGACGGGGACGGCAGCCAGTGCCAGGACTACGACATCGCCGGTGTGTCGGGTTATGCGGTGTTGCGCCGCACCGAGGCCCTT
>JBBSCX010000231.1:0-6077 GCA_038249905.1 Burkholderiales bacterium | reverse complement strand
GTGTCGATCAAGCGCTGGCACGACCGCGACCAGTCGGGCTGGTGGGTGCTGGTGGTGCTGCTGCCGCTGATCGGCTGGCTGTGGGCCCTGGTGGCCAACGGTCTGCTGCGCGGCACCCCGGGGGTCAACCGCCATGGCCCGGAGCCGGAAGAGGTGGCGCAGGCCCGCGCGCAGCGTCTGGCCGTCGACGGCGGTTCTTGACGGTCAATGGCGACAGGTCGGTGACGATCGGTCGACAGCAATCAATACCGCCCCGTGATGCCCGCCACGCGCAGATAGATCTGCGCGACCCAGGCCACCAGCGCACGGCGCATCCAGCCGCGCCAGCCGGACTGTGGCGGCAGTGCCGTCACCTCCAGCGAGACTGCAAAAGCAGCGTCCATGCGGGCGGCCAGTTCGCACGCAAAGGCCTCGTCCCGCACCACGACATTGGCTTCCAGGTTCAGCAGCAGCGACAGCGGGTCGATGTTGGAACTGCCCACGGTCGCCCAGTCATCGTCCACCAATGCCACCTTGGCGTGCAGGAAGGCCGGCGTGTACTCGAAGACGCGGATGCCGTGACGGCGCATTTCCTCGTACTGCACCTGCGCCGCCAGCGCGGCGATGCGGTAGTCCGCCTTGCCCTGCAGCAGCAACCGCACCTGCACACCACGCTGCGCCGCGCTGCGCAGGGCGCGGCGGAAGGTGCGACCGGGGTAGAAATAGGGCACGGCGATGTCGATGCGCCGCTCTGCGCCGCGCAGCGCCTGGACATAACTGCGCTCGATGGTGCGGCGCTGTCGCAGGTTGTCGCGCACGACGAAGGCGGCGCGCACCGGCTGCGTGTCATCGGCCCCGAGCACTGGCAGCCGTTGCACGCGCAGGCGCCTGAGCAGGTCCCGGGTGCGGTCCAGCGGCGAGCGACTCTTCACCAGCGCCCGCAATTCGCGCCGCCAACCGTGGCCCAGTTGCGCCCGCAACCACATGGCCTGCGTCGTGGCCTGCACCGCCATGGCCAGCGGGCCGCGCACGGCCACGGCCCAGTCCAGCCGCGGGGTCTCGGTCCAGCCGTGGTTCAGGTCGTGACGGTCGTCAATCAAGTTGATGCCGCCGACAAAGGCCACTTCGCCGTCGCAGGCGCACAGCTTCTGGTGCAGCCGGCGCAACTGCCCTGGCTGCAGCCAGGCATACCAGCGGTCCAGCGGGCGGAAGACCTCCAGCCGCACACCCGCTGGCTGCAGCCGGGCACGCAACTGCGGCAGGTCGGCGAGGCAGCCGAAACCGTCCACTACCACATGCACAGCGACACCGCGCGCAGCGGCCGCCGTCATGGCGTCGATCACGACCTCGGTGGCGCGGTCGAGGTGAAAGATATAGGTCGCCAGCCAGACCTCGTGCTGGGCCGCGTTGATGGCCTGGCACAGGCGCGGAAACAGCTTGTCGCCCCCTTGCAGCAGCTCCACCGTGTTGCCACCGACAAAGCGCGGTGCAGGCACTGCAGCCCACAGCGGCAGCAAAGGTGGCGCCTTGGGCGTGGGCCCGGCCGGCGGCGGGTCGCTCAGCACGGCTCCAGCTCGGCGACCAGCGGCAGATGGTCGGACATGCGCGCCCAGCTCATGCCGCGCGGCACCAGGGTCGAACGGCAGGCCAGGCCGCGCAGATAGAAGCGGTCGAGCGCAAACACCGGCGCCAGCGACGGGAAGGTGTTGCGTTCGCCGCGGGTGGCGCCGGGCGCTGCGGCGCGCACCAGTCCCAGCGCCGCCATCGGGCCGTCGAGCTTCTCGCCCCAGTCGTTGAAGTCGCCGGCCACCACCAGCGCGGCGTCGGCCGGCACCGCAGCGGCGATGAAGTCGGCCAGACGCTGCACCTGGCGCACGCGGCTGGCATGCACCAGACCGAGGTGCACGACCACCGCATGCACCGACATGCCGTTCCAGACCACGGGCACGTGCAGCAGGCCGCGCTGCTCGAAGCGGTGGTCGCTGACGTCGTGGTGGCCGATGTCGCCGATGGGCCAACGCGACAGCAGCGCATTGCCATGCTCCCCCTGGCGCGTGACGGCATTGGTGCGGTAGGCGACGGCATAACCCTCGGGCGCGAGGTAGTCGGCCTGCCCCTGGTCGGGCCAGCCGAAGTGAGTGCGCGCAAAGCGCCGGGCCTCGCTGTGATGGAACAGCCGCACCTCCTGCAGGAACACCAGGTCGGCGTCCAGCGCTTCGACCGCCAGGCCCAGGTTGTGGATCTCAAGTCGCTTGCGCGGGCCCATGCCGCGCACCCCCTTGTGGATGTTGTAGGTGGCCACGCGCAGCGCGCCGGTGCCAGTGAAGGGCGGCAGCTGGGTGGACTGCAAGGGGTTCATGCGGGCGCCTCGGCGGCCGGCCAGCCGGCACTGCGCGCCCGGCCCGGCAGCAGCCGGATCGCCTGGGCATTGCTGGGCGAGAAGCACATCTCGGCGGCTTCGCGCCAGGCCAACCAGCGGTGCTGCAGGTGTTCGCGCGGGGCCAGCACCACCGGCGTGCCGGCGGGCACGCACAGGCCGAAGACATGCTCGGTGTTGTGCGTCACGCCAGACGCGTAGCGGTGGCGCCAGGTGGGAAAAATCTCGTAGACATTCTGGAGCTGCCAGTCGCGCAGCACCGCGCCGCACGCCATGGCGTCGATGCCGGTTTCCTCCCACACCTCGCGCGCCGCGGTAGCGGCCAGCGCCTCGTCATCGGCGTCCAGGCTGCCGGTGACGCTCTGCCAGAAGCCGGGGCGATCGGCGCGCTCGATCAGCAGCACCTCCAGCGCCGGGGTGTGGATCACCACCAGCACCGAACGCGGGATCTTGGGTGGACGCCCCGGGGCGAGCGGCTCAGACACCGCTGATGACGGCGTCGAGGGCATCGATGATGCGGTGGGCCTCGGTGCGCAGACTGGCCACGGGCGTGCGCAGTGCGCGTGCATCCACGGCGCCGGCCTCCTGGGGCACCAGCAGCATGGACACCCCCTGCACCTCGAAGACCGGACTCATGCGTTGCGGCAGGCCCGACAGGCGCCGCCGCGGTGGCGCCAGGGGCACGACAAAGCGCGTCGGCACGGCGCGCAGCAAATCGCTCTGCACATCGACCAGCAGGGGCACCTCGCCGCGACTGCCCGGGTTCGGGTTCGGATACACGTCCCACTGCGCCATGTCGCGGCCGATCACCAGGTGCGGAACTCTTCGTTCCAGAGGCCTATGCGCTGGAAGCGATCGTTCTGCTCATCCACCCAGTCCTTGTAGCGCGCATAGAACTCCTCGGCCGTGCGAGGTGGCGGTGGATCGTCTGCGGCCGCCTCGGCTGCCACCAGGGCGTCGTAGCGGGCCGCAGAGATCAGCACACTGTGTCGGCGCCCCGACTTCTCGATCACCACCGGCTCGCGCTGGCAATGGTCCAGCATCTGGCCCAGGCGGTTCTTGGCTTCGGTGGCAGTGACTTCCATGGCCGGACTCCCGATTCGGAATCCGGCCATTTTAGCTAATCACCCCGCCGCCGTGGCATTGCGCAGCCGGATGTGCAGCTCGCGCAACTGGGCTTCGTCGACCTGGCTCGGCGCGCCCGTCAGCAGGCACTGCGCACGCTGCGTCTTCGGGAACGCGATCACGTCGCGGATGCTCTCGGCCCCCGTCATCAGCGTGGCAATGCGGTCCAGCCCGAAGGCCAGGCCGCCATGCGGTGGCGCCCCATACTGCAGCGCGTCGAGCAAAAAGCCGAACTTCAGGCGCTGCTGCTCGGGCGAGATGGCCAGGGCCTCGAACACCTTGGCCTGCACCTCGGCCTGGTGGATGCGGATCGACCCGCCGCCGATTTCCCAGCCGTTGAGCACCATGTCGTAGGCCTTGGAGATGCAGGCCCCCGGGTCGGTCTTCATCAGCTCGGCGTGACCGTCCTTGGGCGCCGTGAACGGGTGGTGCACGGCCGACCAGCGCTTGCCGTCCTCGTCGTACTCGAACATCGGAAAGTCCACCACCCACAGCGGCGCCCAGACGTCGTTGAAGAGGCCGTTCTCGCGCCCGAACTCGCTGTGTCCGATCTTCACGCGCAATGCGCCCAGGGCGTCGTTGACGACCTTGGCCTTGTCGGCACCGAAGAAGATCAGGTCGCCGTTGCGCGCCCCGGTGCGCGCCAGCATCTGCTGCAGCGCGCCGTCGCCCAGGTTCTTCACGATCGGGCTCTGCAGCCCGTCGCGGCCCTTCTCGACGTCGTTGACCTTGATCCAGGCCAGGCCCTTGGCGCCGTAGATCTTCACGAACTCGGTGTAGGCGTCGATCTCGCCGCGGCTCAATCCGCCCTGCGCGTCGCCGCCGCCGGGAATGCGCAGCGCCGCCACGCGCCCGCCCGGGGTCGTTGCAGGGCCCGAGAACACCTTGAAGTCCACCGTCTTCATGACGTCGGTCAGCTCGGTCAAGGCCAGTTTCACGCGCAGGTCGGGCTTGTCGCTGCCGTACTTGTGCATGGCCTCGGCATAGCTCATCTGCGCGTACACCGGCAGCTCCACGCCCAGGGCGCGGCGGAAGACATGGCGCACCATGGCCTCGGTGATGGCGCGGATCTCCTCTTCGTCCAGGAAGCTGGTCTCGATGTCGATCTGCGTGAACTCGGGCTGGCGGTCGGCGCGCAGGTCTTCGTCGCGGAAGCACTTGACGATCTGGTAGTAGCGGTCGAAGCCGGCCACCATCAGCAACTGCTTGAAGAGTTGCGGGCTCTGCGGCAGCGCGAAGAAGGTGCCGTCGTGCACGCGGCTGGGCACCAGGTAGTCGCGCGCGCCCTCGGGCGTGCTCTTGGTCAGCATCGGCGTCTCGATGTCGATGAAGCCCTGCTCGTCGAGGAACTTGCGCACCTCGATGGCGACCTTGTAGCGCAGGCGCAGGTTCTTCTGCATCTGCGGGCGGCGCAGGTCCAGCACGCGGTGCGTCAGGCGCACGGTCTCCGACAGGTTGTCGTCGTCGAGCTGGAACGGCGGGGTGACACTGGGGTTCAGCACCTCCAGCTCATGGCACAGCAGCTCGACCTTGCCGCTGGTCAGCCCGGTGTTCTCGGTGCCGGCCGGGCGCGCACGCACCTTGCCGACGACCTTCAGGCAGAACTCGTTGCGCACGCCCTCGGCGGTGCTGAACATCTCGGCACGGTCGGGGTCGCAGACCACCTGCACCAGGCCTTCGCGGTCGCGCAGGTCGATGAAGATGATGCCGCCATGGTCGCGGCGGCGGTGGGCCCAGCCCATCAGGGTGACGGTCTGGTCCAGCAGCGTTTCGCTGACCAAGCCGCAGTAGGTCGTTCTCATGTCATTCGCTCCAGACGGTAATCGGTGATTTTCACGCGCCGGACGCAGCGTTGCGGCAGGCTAGCTTGTGCAGGGCTTGGCGCTGGGGTCGTGCACGCCAGCCGGGGCCTGCGTGGGCGACGGTCAGACAGGGGCTGGGCGGCTGCCGGGCCGACCAGCCCGGTCAATTTCGTGCCGGCAGCGGCGTGGCTGCGGCGCGGTCGGCGGGCGCCACCACGCCCATCGAGATGACGTACTTCAAGGCCTCGTCCACGCTCATCGCCAGCGGCAGCACATCGGCCCGCGGCATCATCAGAAAGAAGCCGCTGGTCGGGTTGGGCGTGGTCGGCACATAGACACTGACATAGTCGCCCGGCAGGCGCAGCGCCACCTCGCCACTGGGCCGGCCGGTGACGAAGGCGATGGTCCACGCACCCTGGCGCGGGTACTGCACCAGCACGGCTTCGCGAAAGGCGTTGCCGGTGCTGCTGAACAGCGTGTCGGACACCTGCTTGACCGAGTTGTAGATGCTCTTGACGATGGGGATGCGCCCCATCAGCGTGTCCCATTGCCGCACCGACCACTGGCCGAACATGTTGGTGACGAACATGCCCGTCAGCACCAGCCCCGCCCCCAGCACCAGCACGCTCAGACCCGGAATGCGCCGCAACTGCTCGATGACGGCCTGGGCCGAAACCGGCAAAACCGCCCCCGTGGCCGACAGCAGGGCCGAGAAGACACCGTCGAAGGCACCCAGCAGCCACGACAGCACCCAGATGGTGATGGCCAGCGGCAGCCAGACCAGCAGGCCGGTG